>NZ_JBEZLA010000004.1:0-225661 GCF_040651925.1 Streptomyces sp. NPDC048349
CCCCGTACTGGACGTACTTGGGCTTTCGGCCGGTGCGGCGAGAGTGCGTGCCGGGCACCGCGACGCCGCGGACCTCCGTCAGACACCCCCTAGGCGTCCGGGGTGAGGGCCTCCGCGAGGAACTCCCGGACGTGGTCCAGGATCTCCTCCCGGTCCACCGTCGGCAGACCGACCGCCAGCTGGATGCTGAATCCGTCCAGCAGGGCCCGGATGCGGGCCGCCACGCGGTCGGGGTCCACCCGGCGGAACTCGCCGCGCGAGATGCCCTCCGCGAGCAGCGCCACCAGGTCGCGGTGCCAGGCCCCCTCGATGGCGGCCTGGCGGTCGCGTTCCTGGGGGCCGGCGTTCTGGGAGCGGTTCCAGACCTCCAGCCACAGCGTCCAGTGGGGGTCGCGGGCCTGGGTGGGCACGTAGAGGTCGACGTACGCCCGCAGGCGGTCGGCCACCGGGCCGCGGCGCGAGAGCAGCGCCCGCCGCGCGGTGCCCAGTTCCGCCTCGCTCCACTCCAGGGTCTGCAGCAGGAGCTCGTCCTTGCTGCGGAAGTAGTAGAGGAGGTGGCCGCTGCTCATGCCGACCTCGCGGCCCAGTCCGGCCATGGTCAGGCCCTCGAGGCCGCGCTCGGCGATCGTGGCCATGGCGGCGACGAGTACGTCCTCGCGCGGGGGCGCGTTCTTGCGCGCCGCCCGTACCGGTACTCCACCCGCCGTCATGGCCCGCTCCTTTTCGCTCCGCTGCCGGTCCCGGTCGCCGGACCTCAGACCTTCGGCTGCTGCTGGGTGATGCAGTGGATTCCGCCACCCCCGGCGAAAATCGTACGTGCGTCAACGAGCGTCACGGTCCGCTCGGGGAACAGTCCGCGGAAGATCTCCGCGGCCTCCTCGTCGCGCGGGTCGTCGAAGGAGCACAGCACGACACCGCCGTTGCACAGGTAGTGGTTGATGTAGGAGTAGTCCACCCACTCCCCGTCCTCCTCCAGCACGGTCGGCGCCGGGACCTCCACGACCTGGAGCCGTCGGCCCTGCGCGTCGGTCGACGCCCGCAGGATGGCGGCGATGGTCTTGCAGCGCTCGTGGTCCGGGTGGGCCGGGTCGGGCTGGGTGTGCACCATGACCACGCCGGGGCGCGCGAAGGCGGCGACGATGTCCACGTGGCCCTGGGTGCCGTAGGTGCCGTAGTCGCCGGCCAGACCGTACGGGAGCCAGATCGCCTTGGTGGTGCCCAGGTGGGCGTGGACCTCGGCCTCGACCTGCTGGCGGGACCAGCCGGGGTTGCGGCCCTCGCCGAGCTGCACGGTGTCGGTGAGGAGCACGGTGCCCTCGCCGTCGACGTGGATGGCGCCGCCCTCGTTGACGAGCGGGGTGCTGTACGTACGGGTGCCGACCACGTCCGAGACGTGCCGGGCGATCTTCGCGTCGTGCTCCCAGCGGGCCCATTCCTGGGCGCCCCAGCCGTTGAAGGTCCAGTCGACGGCAGCCAGCTCGCCGGCGTCGCTGACGACGAAGGTCGGGCCGATGTCGCGCATCCAGGCGTCGTCGAGCTCGCGCTCGACCAGCTCGATGTCGTCCCCGACGATGGCGCGGGCGCCCTCGGCATCACCGGGCGAGACCACGAGGGTCACGGGCTCGTACGTGCGCACCGCGCGGGCGACGGCGCCCCAGGCCTGGCGGGCCTCGGCGAGCTCCTGCTCGTTGGTGAAGGTCGGGTTGGGGCTGGGCCAGGCCATCCAGGTGCGCTCGTGGGGCGTCCACTCGGCGGGCATCCGGAATCCGTCGTTCACGGGCTGTGCAGTCATAACAGGGTCCTTACGGGCTTACAGGAAGTACAGGCGGTTGAGGGAGACCGAGTCGGCCGCTTCGGAGCGCAGCGGCTCCCCGTCGAGGGACACGAGGCCGCTGCGCGCGTCGACATCGACCGCGCCCACCCGGGAGTTCAGGAGCAGGTCCGCCGGACCGATGCCGCGGGTGCCGCGGACGGCGACCCTGCGCCGGCGGGTCGGCATGGCGTCGCTGCCGAGGGCCGCCGCTGCCGCCGAGACGAAGGCGACGGAGATGTCGGCGGCCGTGGCTCCGTACGAACCGAACTGCGGGCCGAGGACCAGCGGTTCGCAGGTGTCGGTGGCCGCGTTGGGGTCGCCGGTGACCCCGTACGCCGGGAAGCCGGACTTGAGCACCAGCTGCGGCTTGGCCCCGAAGAACTGCGGGCGCCACAGCACGATGTCGGCGAGCTTGCCGACCTCGATGGAGCCGATCTCGTGGGCCAGGCCGTGGGCGATGGCGGGGTTGATGGTGAGCTTGGCCATGTAGCGCAGGACGCGGGCGTTGTCGTCGCCCTCGCCGTCGCCGGCCAGCGGCCCCAGTTCGCCCTTCATCTTGGCGGCCATGGCGAAGGTGCGGCGGATGGTCTCGCCGGCCCGGCCCATGCCCTGGGCGTCGGAGGAGGTGATGCCGATCGCGCCCAGGTCGTGCAGGACGTCCTCGGCCCCCATGGTGCCCGCGCGGATCCGGTCGCGGGCCATGGCGGCGTCGCCCGGCAGGTCCGGCTTGAGGTCGTGGACGGAGACGATCATCCCGTAGTGCTCGGCGACCGCGTCCCGGCCGAAGGGCAGGGTGGGGTTGGTGGAGGAACCGATGACGTTCGGCACGCCCGCCATCTTGAGCACGTTGGGGACGTGTCCGCCGCCGCAGCCCTCGATGTGGAAGGCGTGGATGGTCCGGCCGTCCAGCACCCGCAGGGTGTCCTCGACGGAGAGGCACTCGTTGAGGCCGTCGCTGTGCAGGGCGACCTGTACGTCGTGCTCCTCAGCGACCCGCAGGGCGGTGTCCAGGGCGCGGGTGTGGGCGCCCATGTCCTCGTGGACCTTGAAGCCGGAGGCGCCGCCCTCGGCCAGGGCCTCGACCAGCGGCGCGGAGTCCGAGGAGGAGCCGCGGGCGAGGAAGCCGATGTTGACGGGCCAGGCGTCGAAGGCGTTGAAGGCGTGCTTCAGCGCCCACGGCGAGTTGACGCCGACGCCCCAGACCGGGCCGAACTCCTGGCCGATGACCGTGGTGACGCCCGCGGCGAGCGACGCTTCCATGATCCGCGGGGAGAGCAGGTGGACGTGGGTGTCGACGGCTCCGGCAGTGGCGATCAAGCCCTCGCCGGAGACGATCGAGGTACCCGTGCCGACGACCACGTCGACCCCGTCGAGCGTGTCGGGGTTGCCGGCCCGGCCGATCGCGTGGATGCGGCCCTCGCGGATGCCGATGGAGACCTTGCGGATGCCGAGGACGGCGTCGATCACCAGGACGTTGCTGATCACGACGTCGCAGGTGTCGCGGACGGCGGCGGCCTTCAGGTGCAGGCCGTCGCGGGCGGTCTTGCCGAAGCCCGCCAGGAACTCGTCCCCGGGCTTCTGGGCGTCGGACTCGACGCGGACGGTGAGCCCGGAGTCGCCGAGCCGCACCCGGTCCCCGGCGCGGGGACCGAAGACGGAGGCGTACTCGTGGGGGTCGATGTGCCGGCTGCCCGGCGCGCAGTGTGCGCTGTGGTCGCTGTGCGGGGTCTGCCTGCTCACGCCTGCTCTCCGTCTGCCGGCTCGGTGCCGTCGGCCGGTGCGGCCGGTGCGGCGTGGGGGGTGGGGGAAGCCGGGTCCGTGCCCGGGGCGGGCGCGTCCTCGGCGGAGACGGCCGGGCTCTCGGCGGACGCACCCAGGTAGCCGCACGCCTCGGCCCGGGCCAGCGCGAGCGCCTTGGCGCCGGGGGCGTCGAGCGGGCCGTCGACCAGGCCCGCGAAGCCGACGGCGATGCGGTCGCCGCCGATCGGGACGAGTCCGACCTCGCCCTCGCCGTAGGGGTCGAACCGTACGGACGAGCCCGCCGGCACGCACAGGCGCATCCCGTAGGCCGCGGCACGGTCGAAGTCGAGGCGGGGGTTGGCCTCGAAGAAGTGGAAGTGGGAGGTGACGCTCACCGGCACGGCGGCGGTGTTGCGCACCCGCAGGTGCAGCACCGGCTCGGGCTGGGGGGCGCCGGGGCCGGGGACGACGGCTCCGGGGGCGTCGTCCCCGAGCGGCACCGCGCCCCGGATGGGGGACGAGACCACCGCGAGCCGGGATCCGTCGTCGAAGACGGCCTCCACGTGCACCTCGGTGACCACGTCGGCCACGCCCGGCAGGACGTCGTCGGGGCCCAGCACGCCGGCGGCCTCCTCGATGGCCTCCGCGAGCCGCTTGCCGTCGCGCGCGGCCTCGCAGACCGTGTCCGCGATCAGCGCGGTGGCCTCCGGGACGTTGAGTTTGAGACCGCGGGCCCGTCGGGCCCTGGCCAGTTCCGCAGCGCTGCGGAGCAGCAGCCGGTCGCGCTCCGTAGGGGTCAGCCGCACGCCGATCCACCACCTCTTGAGTCGATGGGTTAGAGCATCACTCTAACTCTTCATTTCCCATCCACGAAGCATTGACCTGAGACCAGGCCTTAGGTCACATTGAGTGTCGCTCAAAGAAAAGCGGCACCACCCCCCGCCCTGCCTAGGGAGTCCCCCATGCCCATCGAACAGCGCGGAGTCGACACCATCCCCGAGGAGGAGCGGACGAGCGGTCCACGTGACCTGATCTCGATCCTGCTCGGCTCCAACCTCTGCCTCGGCGTGATCGTGTTCGGCTGGCTTCCCCCGTCCTTCGGGCTGGGCCTGTGGCCCTCCGTCACCGCCATCGTGACCGGCACCCTGGTCGGCATCGCCTTCACCGCGCCGCTGGCTCTGGTCTCCCTGCGGACCGCCACCAACCTGTCGACGTCCAGCGGAGCCCAGTTCGGCGTCCGCGGCCGGCTCGTCGGGTCGGTGGTCGGCCTGCTGCTCTCGCTCGGGTACACCGCGCTCACGCTGTGGATCGGCGGCGACGTGATGGTCGGCGTGCTGGCGCGGCTCACCGGTCTGCCGGACACCGGTGCCTCGCGGGCCGTGATGTACGGCGTACTGGCCGCCTGTACCGTCGTCGCCGCCGTCTTCGGCTACCGGCTGCTGCTGCGGATGAGCAAGCTCCTGTCCATCGGCATGGTGCTCCTGCTGGCCGTCGGCGTCGTCGCCTACGCCCCGGAATTCACCACCCTCGCGCCCCCGGACACCGCCTACCTGCTGGGTTCGTTCTGGCCGACCTGGCTGCTCGCCGCCGTCGCGGCCGGGCTCAGCGGTCCCGTCGCCTTCATCACCCTCCTGGGCGACTACACGCGCTACATCTCCCCGCGCAGGCACGGCTCCCGCAAGGTCCTGTGGGCCACCGGCCTCGGCCTGCTCGTCGGCCTGCTGGTCCCGCAGCTCTTCGGCACCTACACCGCGCTCGCCGCCCGGGCGGGAGCCGACTACGCCGGGCCGCTGGTCGAGGCGGCGCCGTTCTGGTACCTGGTCCCGCTGCTCGCCGCGGCTGCCGCCGGTTCGGTGGGCAACGCCGGGCTGATGCTCTACTCCATGGGCCTGGACCTCGACGCGATCGTCCCCAGGGCCACCCGCACCACCGCCACCGTGATCGCCGCGGCCGTCGCCACCGCCTTCGTCTTCGTCGGCTCCTTCGAATGGGACGTGCAGGCGGCGATGACCTCCTTCGTCCTGCTGCTGACCGCGATCGGCACGCCGTGGGCCGTGATCACCCTCATCGGCTACGTGCGCTGCCGGGGCCGGTACGACGCCGACGCCCTCCAGGTGTTCAACCGCCGCTCGGTGGGCGGGATCTACTGGTACCGCGGCGGCTGGAACGTGGCCGCCACCGCCTCCTGGGCCGTCGGCGCGGGTGTCGGGCTGCTCGCCGTGACCACCCCCTTCTACGAGGGCCCGCTGCTCGCCCTCACCGGCGGCGTGGACTGCTCCTTCGTCCTCTCCGGCCTGGCCGGCGGCGTCCTCTACACGGCGCTGACCGCGCGCACCGCCCCGGCCTCCGTCGCCGCGGAGGAGCCGGAGCCCGCGACTGCGGCAGCCTGAGCGGGGCCTTCGTACGTACGACCTACGCGTCCACCGCCCGCGCCAGCGCGAAGCCGCCGCCCTGCATGTCCTCGCACAGGGCGCGGCAGCCGCCGAAGTACTCCTCGAACTCGGGCCTGTCCTGCCAGGCCTTCATCGCGTCCACGTCACGCCAGGAGGCGAAGGACACGTAGTGGCCCGGGTTGCCCAGATCGCGGATCAGGCGGGCGAAGAGGAAGCCCTCGTTCGCTTCCTTGGTCCACGTCAGGAAGGCCGTCCAGCGATCGACGAACTCGTCCTCCTTGCCCTCGGAGACCTTCCAGTTTCCGGAAGCCCAGTAGTTGCTCGCCTCGGACATCGCACACCACCTCGGTACGGCTCCCCCACTCCAGGTTCCCCGGCTCGACCTCGGCGTTCAACCTTCGGGCCCGCGGCGGCGTCTACCGGTACGGCGGCGGCCGAACAGGACAGGGCCGCCACGAACGACACGGGGAGACGTCGTGGAAGAACTGGCATACGTGGCGGGCAAGATCGTCAAGGGCGTCGCGGGCGTGGCCTACGCCTTCGGCGACGTCCTGGTGGGCCTCGGCCCGGACGGGACGGAGCAGGAGCGCAAGAAGAAGCGCGAGGGCGAGGCGGACGAGGAGCGCTGACCAAGCCCCTTCCCTGCGGCCCGCCCTCCGCCCCTGACGACCGAAGGCCCCCCGTGCGTCGCGCGGGGGGCCTTCGGGCCGGTTCGGGGCGGGACTAGCCCAGCGGGTGCATCCAGCCGTGGGTGTCGGCCGCGTGGCCGGTCTGGAGTTCCAGGAGGGCCTTGCGCAGGCGCATGGTGACGGGGCCGGGCTGTCCGTCGCCCTGGGTCCAGTCCGCGCGCTCGGACTTGACCGAGCCGACCGGGGTGATGACGGCGGCGGTGCCGCAGGCGAACACCTCCGTGAGGGTGCCGTTGGCGTTGTCGCGCTGCCAGTCCTCGGTGGTGATCCGGCCCTCCTCGGCGGTGTAGCCGAGGTCGCGGGCGATGGTGAGGAGGGAGTCGCGGGTGATGCCGGGCAGGAGGGAGCCCGTCAGCTCGGGGGTGACGATGCGGTCGCCGTACACGAAGTACAGGTTCATCCCGCCCATCTCCTCGATCCAGCGGTGCTCGACGGCGTCGAGCCAGACCACCTGGTCGCAGCCGTGCGAGGCGGCCTGGGCCTGGGCGACGAGCGAAGCCGCGTAGTTTCCGCCGGTCTTGGCCGCGCCCGTGCCGCCCTTGACGGCGCGGACGTACTCCTCGGAGAGCCAGACGGAGACGGGCTTGACGCCGCCGGGGAAGTACGCGCCGGCCGGCGAGGCGATGACGATGAACAGGAACTCGTTCGCCGGGCGGACGCCCAGGCCGACCTCGGAGGCGAACATGAACGGCCGCAGGTACAGGGAGGCCTCGCCGGAGTCCGGAACCCAGGCGCGGTCCTGCTGGATCAGGGCGTCGCAGGCCTCGATGAACAGTTCGGTCGGCAGTTCCGGCATGGCCATGCGG
This sequence comes from Streptomyces sp. NPDC048349, assembly GCF_040651925.1. Lineage (NCBI taxonomy): Bacteria > Bacillati > Actinomycetota > Actinomycetes > Kitasatosporales > Streptomycetaceae > Streptomyces > Streptomyces sp. NPDC048349. The sequence continues at coordinate 7,442 of NZ_JBEZLA010000004.1, forward strand.
CGGGCGGAGGACTGGAAGCGCTCGGCGTTGGCCTGCGGGCGGAAGGTGGCGACGGTGCCGTCGGGCTGGCGGTAGGCCTTGAGGCCCTCGAAGATCGTCTGCGCGTAGTGCAGCGTCATGTTCGCCGGGTCGATCGACAGGGGCGCGTACGGGACCAGCTCGGCGTCGTGCCAGCCGCGGCCCTCGGTCCACTTGATCGTCACCATGTGGTCGGTGAAGTGGCGGCCGAAGCCGGGGCTGGCCAGGATCGCCTCGCGCTCCGCGTCGGACAGCGGGTTCGAGGAGGGCTTGAGCTCGATCGTGGGCGTCGTCATGAGTGCTTGTCCTTCACCGGTTGTGTATGGCGGACCGCGCTCACGGCGTACTAGGACGTCCGAGCTTCCCCGCATTCCGCGGCCTCGCGTTCGATTATCGCGCGCACGAGGACTTCGGAGAAGCGGGGGTAGCGGCCCAGGGGAGATGGTGGCACCCGGGGCCGCACAGGAAAAGCCGCCGGGTCCCCTATATGACCCGACGGCTTCCTGGAGTGGTGCTGCCGGGTCAGCCGGCTACGCGCGCGGCCAGGGCGTCGCCGATCGCGTCGGTGGAGCGGAAGGTGCCGTCGCGCTCCGCGAGGTCGGCGGAGACCGCGTCCTCGATCCGGAGGGCCTGGGCCTCGTAGCCCAGGTGGCGCAGCAGGAGGGCGACCGAGAGGATCGTCGCGGTCGGGTCGGCCTTGCCGGTGCCGGCGATGTCCGGGGCCGAGCCGTGGACGGGCTCGAACATGGACGGGAAGGCGCCGGTCGGGTTGATGTTCCCGGAGGCGGCCAGGCCGATCCCGCCGGTCACGGCGGCGGCCAGGTCGGTGAGGATGTCACCGAAGAGGTTGTCCGTGACGATGACGTCGAAGCGCTCGGGCTGTGTGACGAAGAAGATCGTCGCGGCGTCGACGTGCAGGTAGTCGGTGGTGACCTCGGGGTACTCCTGGCCGACCTTGTCGAAGATGTTCTTCCACATGTGGCCCGCGTACACGAGGACGTTGTTCTTGTGCACCAGCGTCAGCTTCTTGCGGGGGCGGGCGTTGGCCCGCTCGTACGCGTCGCGGACGACGCGCTCCACGCCGTACGCGGTGTTGATGCTGACCTCGGTGGCCACCTCGGCGGGGGTACCGGTGCGCAGGCTGCCGCCGTTGCCGGTGTACGGGCCTTCGGTGCCCTCGCGGACCACGACGAAGTCGATCTCCGGACGGCCGGCCAGCGGGGTGGCGGTGTTCGGGAACAGCTTCGACGGCCGCAGGTTGATGAAGTGGTCGAAGGCGAAGCGGAGCTTGAGGAGCAGCCCGCGCTCGAGTACGCCGGACGGGACCGAGGGGTCGCCGATGGCGCCCAGCAGGATCGCGTCGTGGTGCCTCAGGGCCTCGAGCTCCGCGTCCGGGAGGGTCTCACCGGTGCGGTGCCAGCGCTGGGCGCCGAGGTCGTATTGCTTGGTCTCCAGCTTCACATCCTGGGGCAGGACCGCGGTAAGGACCTTGAGGCCCTGAGCCACGACTTCCTGGCCGATGCCATCACCGGGGATCACTGCGAGATTGATGCTGGTCGACATGGCGAAACCGTACTCCGTGTCCCAGCCCTCAGACATATTGCGTCCAGCATCTGGACTAATGGGGACGCAACATGTCCGGGGCCCGTGCGGGCCGGACGGGTGTCCGGCCGTACGTCAGTGGCCGGTCGAGCCGCCGTTGTCCCGGCGGTCGAGGGCCCGCTGGAGCGCTGCGGCGGCGTTGCGGCGGTCGGCGTCGGCGGTGGAGGAGTGGCGGACGCGGCGGACCGCGGCGGTGGTGGGGGTCATGTGGATCGACTCCTTGAGATCACGGCGTGGCGAGGCCACGGATGAGGGGTTCCTTCAAGGCGCCGGAAGAGGCGGGGAGCAGTGCGCCGCAGGGGTTGCCTGCCGGGGGCGCGCGCTCTCGACCACCATTCGCCTGATCGGCGAGACGTTCGGCTCCTACAAAGCTAGGGCAGGTCCCGCTGTATGTCTCCGCAATTACTCGGACTTCCTACTATCTGAGACGCGGAACCCCTCGGAAGGACCCTTTCCGGGGCTCCGGTTCAGCCCTTCTCGGAGCGAAGTTCCCTGATCAGAGCCCGGACGGTGAGAGTGGCAGCGGCTTCCGGCGTGGTGACGTATCCCACCTGCCTCACGGGCCCCCGGGGCCCCAAATCGGTGATCTGCACCGTCTCGCCGGCCTCGCGGAGCGACAGCTCCGGCAGGATCGCCATGCCGAGCCCCCGGCCGACCATCGTCAGCACCATCCCGTCGTCCTCCGCCTTGACGGTGGCCCGCGGGATCCAGTCCTGCTCCCGCCACCAGGCCCGGGTGTAGGAGCCGCAGTTCTCGTCCCAGTCGAGCAGGGGCAGCGTCTTGGGGTCCGGGTGTCCGGCCGGGTGGACGAGCGCGTACGTCTCCTGCGCGAGCACCCCGCTCAGCAGCCCGGGCGGCATCCCGTCCGAGCCGCCCAGGGTGGCGATCCCCAGGTCGGCGCGCCCCGCGGCCACCTCCCCGGCCGTGCCCGCGCCCAGTTCGCGCACCACCCGGACCTCGGGGCGGATCCCGGGATGCCGGGCCGTCAGCCGCTCCAGGGCGGGTGGCAGCAGGTGCAGGGCCGCGCTGCGGAACGCGGCGATCCGCAGCACGCCCGAGAGTCCGCCGCCGTCCGGCCCCGCCCGGCCCGCGTCGCGCACCTCCGCGCCCATGACCTCGTACAGCCGCAGGATCCGGCGCGCGTGGCCGACGGCCCGCTCTCCCGCCGGGGTGGGCGAGGCCCCGCTCCGGCCGCGCTCGAAGAGCACCGCGCCGATCTTGGCCTCGCTGCCGCGCACGGAGTGCGATACCGCCGACTGGGTGAGTCCGAGCGCGGCGGCCGCGGCCGAGAACCCGCCGGACTCGGCGACGGCGACCAGGACCCGCAGTTCCTGCGGGAGGAGCTCGGACACCGGCCCCCACCTCGTTCCATGAGCGTCATTCATGCATGTGCGTCTTCCATGAGCCCAACCCCCTGCCCGCCCGCGGGATTCCTTCCTAGCGTCGACGCCATGACCACGAACACCGCTTGGGCCGTCCACCAGATCGCCCGCCCCACCGGCTTTCCCACCGCAGCCGATTTCACCTACGCCGCCTCCCCCGTCCCGCAACCGCAGCCCGGGACCGCCCTGGTGGAGAACCTCCTGCTCTCGGTGGACCCGTACCACCGCGGGCTGATGGACGGCGGCGCGGACGGCTTCGAGCTGAACGCCCCTCTCGAGGGCCGCTCGGTCGGCCGCGTGATCGCCTCCCGCGACCCGGGCCTGGCCGAGGGCGACCTGGTCTTCCACCGCGAGGGCTGGCGCACGCACGCCCTCGTCACCCTGGGCGCGGCCGGAACCCGCAAGCTGCGGGGCCACGAGGGGATCCCGCTCGAGGCGTACCTGTCCATCCTCGGCGGCACCGGCCTCACCGCGTACGCCGCCCTGACCCGCACCGCCGCCCTGCGGGAGGGCGAGGACCTGTTCGTCTCCGCCGCGGCGGGCGGGGTCGGCACCGCCACCGGCCGCATCGCCCGGCTGCTCGGCGCCCGCCGGATCATCGGCAGCGCCGGCTCGGCGGCCAAGGTCCGCCACCTCACCGGCCATCTCGGCTTCGACGCGGCCTTCGACTACCACGACGGCCCGGTCGGCGAGCAGCTCGCGAAGGCGGCGCCCGGCGGTATCGACGTGTACGTGGACAACGTGGGCGGCGGCCATCTGGAGGGCGCCCTCGACGTGCTGCGCGAGTACGGCCGGATCGCCTGGGTCGGAGCCATCTCGACGTACAACGGCGACCGCTCCCCCGCCGCGCCCCGCAACCTCTTCGAGGTCGTCCACAAATCGCTGCGCCTGGAAGGGGTATTGGTTCGCAACCACACCAATCTGCAGGAAGAGCTGGAGGACTTCCTCGTCCCGCATCTGCGCAGTGGCGGGATCGGTACCGATACCACCGTTGTGCAGGGGTTCGACCGCACGGTGGAGGCTTTCCTGGGCATGCTTCGCGGGGACAACCTGGGCAAGATGCTCGTCCGCCTCGACGGCTGATTCCAGCCACCCGGATGTTCACCGATTTCTTACTGCACGGACGTGGACCTTTGGGCCGCGGCCCGTCACCCTTGCCGTCAATGTGCCAGCGGGGCACTGGAGTTGGAGGCGAGCAGGCAGTGACACCGATCAGCCGCAGAGGGTTCGTGGGAATCGGCGCCGGGCTGATGGCCGGTGCCGCCCTGCCGGCGCTCGCGCCGACATCGGCGGCCGCGGCCGCCGCGAACGGCACGATCACCGATGTGAAGCACGTGGTGATCCTGATGCAGGAGAACCGCAGCTTCGACCACTACTTCGGAAGGCTGAAGGGCGTGCGCGGCTTCGGCGACCGCGCCGCCGGAAACATCCCGGGCGGCTGGGGCACGTTCAACCAGCCGAACTGGGGCGGCCGCCAGTACCCGTGGAAGCTGAGCGCGACCCCGCCCGCCGGCGGGGTCGACGGCGAGACGCTGGCCCAGTGCAACGGCGACCTGCCGCACAGCTGGACCTCGCAGCACGCCGCCTGGAACAAGGGCCGGATGGACAACTGGGTCACGGGCGTCGGCAACACCCGTACCCTCGGCTATCTGGACCGGGGCGACATCCCCTTCCACTACGGTCTCGCCGACCACTACACGGTCTGCGACGCGTACTTCTGCTCCACGCTCAGCGCGACCGGCCCCAACCGCACCTTCCTGTGGAGCGGCAGGATCGACGCCTCCAGCAAGGACGGCGGCGACGAGTCCGGGCTGACCTGGGAGACGTACGCGGAGGCCCTCCAGCGCGCCGGCATGAGCTGGAAGGTCTACCAGAACGCCCAGGACAACTACGGCGACAACGGGCTCGCCTACTTCAAGAAGTTCACCGACGCCCGGCCCGGCGACCCGCTGTGGGACCGGGGCATGGGCTCGGTCCCGAAGGTCACCGGATCCACCCCCGACGACATCGCGGCCGCCATCCGCGCCGACGTCGTCGCGGGCACCCTCCCCCAGGTCTCCTGGGTCGTGGCGAACGAGGCCTTCTCCGAACACCCCTACGCCCCGCCGGGCGACGGCGCGCACTTCGTCGACCTCGTCTACCGGGCGCTCGCCGCGAACCCCGAGGTCTTCGACTCCACCGTCCTCTTCCTCAACTACGACGAGAACGACGGCTTCTTCGACCACGTACCGCCGCCGATCGCCCCGCCCGGCACCCCCGGCGAGTACCTGGACGGCGTACCGATCGGGCTGGGCTTCCGCGTCCCGATGATCGTGATGTCCCCGTGGACGCGGGGCGGCTGGGTGAGCTCCGAGGTCTTCGACCACACCTCGGTGCTGCGGTTCATGGAGACGTGGACGGCCGCCCTGGGGACCCCCGCCGCCTGCCCGAACATCAGCGCCTGGCGCCGCAAGGTGACCGGTGACCTGACCGGCGTCTTCGACTTCGCGCACCCGGTCTACGGGGTCCCCGCGGGCCTGCCCTCCACCGCCAAGGTGATCGGCCAGGCAACCTGCGCCCCGCTGCCCAACCCGGTGCCGCAGGACAACGCCCTGCCGCCGCAGGAGCCCGGGACGCGCCCGGCGCGGGCGCTCCCGTACCAGGTCAACGGCAACCTGGACCGGTTCGAGTTCGGCGCGGCCGGCAAGATCCTGGCCTGGTTCTCGATGACCAACCAGGGCGCGGAGGCGCAGCGGGCGGCGCACTTCTCGATCCACCCGCACCAGTACCGGGACACGGCCGCCTGGCAGTACACGGTGGACGCGGGCGGCTCGGCATCCGACTACTTCAACATCGGCCTCGGGCACGGCTCGGGCAAGTACGACATCTCGATGTACGGCCCGAACCGCTTCCTGCGGCGCTTCCTCGGCGACGCCACGAAGCCCGGCAAGGACCTGGAGGTGGCGGCGCGGTTCGCGGTCGAACCGGGCACGGGCAAGACCGCGATCCACTTCAAGATGACCAACGCGTCGGCCGCCGCGGTCACCTTCACCATCCGCTCCAACGCCTACCGCACGGACGGCCCGTGGACGTACACGGTCCCGGCCCGCTCCTCGCGCGAGGACTACTTCAACGCGGTGGCGTACCACAACGGCTGGTACGACTTCACGGTCCTGACCGCCTCCGACGGCACCTGGTCGCGCCGCTACACGGGCCACATCGAGTCGGGCGCCCCGAGCATCTCGGGCTCCTGACCCCCGGCCCCTACAGCACGTCCCCGTCCCGCCAGTCGAAGTCGAGCCGCCCGGCGGGGTCCAGCGCGGCCCCGCCGGGCGGCACCCACACGTAGGTGGACCCCTCCTCGTCGGGCAGGCGGACGGGCCCGTCGGGCGAGAGCGCCCCGACCCGCCCGGGCCACACCGACCAGCCGCGGGTCCCGTAGAGGGCGGCCCCTGCGTCGGACGCGGAGAGCGCCCCGAGCACGTACGCGCGCCCGATCACGGCCTCCAGCCCGGCCATCACGGCAGCGCCGAACCCGCACCGCCTGCGGTCGGCCCGTACGGCGACGGCCTCCACGTACCCGGTGCGCAGGGCCGCACCCCCGTGCACGACCCGGCGCTGCACGACGCTGCCGTGCGCGACGAGTTCCCCGCCCTCGTGGACCAGGACGTGCATCCCGCCGAGCGCGTGCTCGAAGTCCGCGTCGCAGAAGTCCCCCTCGAAGGCGGCGTCGAGCAGCGCCCTGACCTTCCCGAGTTCACCGGCGCCGAGCTGGGAGGTGTGCGCGAGGCGTGTCCGCGTATCGGTCATGGAACCAGTGTCTCCCGCCACGGAACGACCGGCGGGGTCCTATCGGTCTGGACCATTGGCCCGGCAGACTCCCCGCATGTCGCCCGATACCCAGCAGTGGACCCCGATCCACGGCCAGCCGTACCGTCCCGCCCCCTACCGGCCCGAGCGGATGCCGAGAGGGGAATCCCTCGCGCGGGCCGCCGAGTTGCGCGTGCGGATGGACGAGCGGCGGACCGTGCGCCACTTCTCCCCCGACCCCGTGCCCGAGCAGGTCGTCCGGGACGCCATCGCGTGCGCCGCGACCGCCCCCTCCGGGGCGCACCAGCAGCCCTGGACCTTCGTCCTCGTCAAGGACCCGGCGGTGCGGCGGCAGATCCGGGCCGCCGCCGAGCAGGAGGAGGAGCTCTCGTACGACGGCCGGCTGGGCGACGAGTGGCTCGCGGCCCTGCGCCCCCTCGGCACGGATGCGGTCAAGACCCATCTCACGGACGCCCCGGTTCTGATCGTGGTCTTCCAGCAGCGCTACTGGCTCGGCCCGGACGGCACGAAGCGCAAGCACTACTACGTCGACGAGTCGGTCGGCATCGCGGTCGGCATGCTCCTGTCCGCGCTCCACCTGTCCGGCCTGGCGGCCCTGGTCCACACGCCGAGCCCGATGCGCTTCCTCTCGCACGTCCTGGACCGCCCGGAGAACGAGAAGGCCTTCGCGGTCATCCCCGTCGGCTACCCGGCGGACGACTGCGAGGTCCCGGACCTGGTCCGCAAGTCCCTCGACCAGGTCGTCGTCGAGGTCTAGCCGGGTCCGGCCCGCGAACTGGGACCGCCCCCGCTCCGGACTTGGGGGTACCGGAGCGGGGGCGGGGTTCAGCGGGGCGGGGAGGTCAGCCCATGTGGGGGTAGCCGTACTCGGTCGGCGCGACCAGGGTCTCCTTGATGGACCGGGTCGAGGTCCAGCGCTGCAGGTTGGTCGCGGCGCCCGCCTTGTCGTTCGTGCCCGAGGCGCGGCCGCCGCCGAAGGGCTGCTGGCCGACGACGGCGCCGGTGGACTTGTCGTTGATGTAGAAGTTGCCCGCCGCGAAGCGGAGCTTCTCCATCGCGTCCGCCGCCGCGTAGCGGTCCGCCGCGATGATCGAGCCGGTCAGGGCGTACGCCGAGACGGACTCCATCTGGGCCAGCATCGCGTCGTAGTCCGCGTCGTCGTAGACGTGGACCGCGAGGATCGGGCCGAAGTACTCGGTCGTGAAGACCTCGTTCTCCGGGTCGGTGCAGGCGATGACGGTCGGGCGGACGAAGTAGCCCTCCGAGTCGTCGTACGTGCCGCCCGCGACGATCTCGCAGGTCGGGTCGGCGATGGCACGGTCGATCGCGGCCTTGTTCTTGGCGAAGGACCGCGCGTCGATGACGGCGCCGATGAAGTTGGTCAGGTCGCGGACGTCACCCATGGCGATGCCGTCGACCTCGGCCGCGAAGGCCTCCTTGAAGCCGTCGTTCCAGATCGAGGCCGGGACGTAGGCGCGCGAGGACGCCGAGCACTTCTGGCCCTGGAACTCGAAGGAGCCGCGGGTCAGCGCGGTCTTCAGGACGGCACGGTCCGCGGAGGGGTGCGCGACCACGAAGTCCTTGCCGCCGGTCTCGCCGACCAGGCGCGGGTAGGACTTGTACTTCTCGATGTTGTTGCCGACCGTCTTCCACAGGTACTGGAAGGTCTTGGTCGAGCCGGTGAAGTGGATGCCGGCCAGCTCGGGGTGGTTCAGGGCCACCTCGGACACGGCGATGCCGTCGCCCGTCACCAGGTTGATGACGCCCTTGGGCAGGCCGGCCTCCTCCAGCAGCTCCATGAGGAGGACCGCGGAGTGGGTCTGCGTGGGGGACGGCTTCCACAGGACCACGTTGCCCATCAGGGCGGGGGCGGTCGGCAGGTTGCCCGCGATGGCCGTGAAGTTGAACGGCGTGATCGCGTACACGAAGCCCTCGAGCGGGCGGTGGTCGCTGCGGTTCCACACGCCGGCGGAGTTCGCGACCGGCTGCTCGGCCAGGATCTGGCGGGCGAAGTGGACGTTGAAGCGCCAGAAGTCGACGAGCTCGCACGGGGTGTCGATCTCGGCCTGCTGGGCGGTCTTCGACTGGCCCAGCATGGTCGAGGCGGCGAGCTTCTCGCGCCACGGGCCGGACAGCAGCTCGGCGGCGCGCAGGATGATCGCGGCGCGGTCGTCGAAGGACATCGAGCGCCAGGCCGGGGCGGCGGCGAGGGCGGCGTCGATGGCCTCCTGCGCGTCGGCCTGCGTGGCGTTGGCGTAGGTGCCGAGCACCGACTTGTGGTCGTGCGGCTGGACCACGTCGAAGCGCTCGCCGCCGCCCATCCGCTTGACGCCGTTGATCGTCATCGGGAGGTCGATCGGGTTCTCGGACAGCTGCTTGAGCTGCTCTTCGAGCCGCGTGCGCTCCGGGGTGCCGGGGGCGTACGAGTGGACCGGCTCGTTGACCGGAGCGGGGACCTGGGTCACAGCATCCATGGGGCTGGTAACTCCTTGACCTAGTTCTTGGCTAGTTCTTGGTGATCATCGAGCGGAGGAAGAACAGCAGGTTGGCCGGCTTCTCCGCGAGGCGGCGCATGAAGTAGCCGTACCAGTCCGTGCCGTATGCGGTGTAGACCCGCATCCGGTGGCCTTCGGCGGCGAGCCGCAGGTGCTCTTCGCTGCGGATGCCGTAGAGCATCTGGAACTCGTACTCGTCCAGTTTGCGCCCGGCCTGGCGGGCGAGCTCCTGCCCGATGGCGATGAGCCGCGGGTCGTGGGACCCGATCATCGGGTAGCCCTCGCCCTCCATCAGGATCTTCATGATCCGGACGTACGCCTTGTCGATCTCCGCCTTGTCCTGGTAGGCGACCTCGGCGGGCTCCTTGTAGGCGCCCTTCACGATCCGGACGCGGCTGCCGGCGGCGGCCAGGCGGCGGGCGTCGGCCTCCGTGCGGAAGAGGTAGGCCTGGATGACGCAGCCGGTCTGCGGGAAGTCCTTCCGCAGCTCCTCGTGGATGGCGAACATCGAGTCGAGGGTGGTGTGGTCCTCGGCGTCGAGCGTCACGGTGGTGCCGATGGCTGCGGCGGCCTCGACGACCGGGCGGACGTTGGCCAGCGCGAGCTCGTGGCCGCCCTCGAGGGCCTGGCCGAACATCGACAGCTTGACGGACATCTCGACGGTCTCGCCGAGGCCGAGCTCGGCGAGGCGCTCGATGAGCTGGAGGTAGGCGTCGCGGGCGGCGTGCGACTGCGCCACCTCGGTGATGTCCTCGCCGACGACGTCGAGGGTGACCTCCAGGCCCTTGTGCGTGAGGTCCTCGACGATCGGGATCACCTGGTCGACCGTCTCACCGGGGATGAAGCGGTTCACCACGGGCTTGGTCACCGGGGCGGCGGAGACGATACGACGCATTTTTTCGCTGCGCGAAGCGGCGAGGATCACGGGACCCAGCACGGGTGCACCTCCAACGGGTGGCAGAAGAAAAGCGCAAGTAAAACCACCGTGAAACCTAAGGACCGGTTTGATCCTCTGCCATCGACAGACGTCACGCATCCGTGTCCCCGATCTCATACATCTGTCTGAAGCGAGGGGGGCGGGGTGGGAGAATGTCCGGGTGAAGGGCGATTACCAGGACCTGGTGGACGAGATCTCGGCGCTGCTGGGCGCGCCCGCGACGCTGGAGAACCGGGATTTCCGGCTGATCGCCTTCGGCGCGCACGACAGCGACGACGACCAGGCCATGGACCCGGTCCGCACCCGCTCGATCCTGACCCGGCAGTCGACGGCGGCCGTCCGCTCCTGGTTCGAGGGCTTCGGCATCGCCCGCGCCACCGGGCCGGTGCACATCCCGGCGGCGCCCGAGGCCGGGGTCTTCCGCGGGCGGATCTGCCTGCCGGTGCGGTGCCGTGGCATCGTCCAGGGCTACGTGTGGCTCCTCGACCAGGACCCCGGCCCGGGTCCGGCGGAGCTGGCCGCGGCCATGGAGGTGGCCCAGCGCATCGGGATCCTGCTCGACCAGGAGGCGAAGGCGGGGGCGGACCTGTCGCGGGAGTTCCTGGCGGTGCTCACCGCCGGACGGGGCTGGCAGCAGGACATGGCGGTGGCCGCGCTCCGGGTGGCCCTGGGAGCGGCCGGGGAGGGCCTGCACGCGGCGGTGTGCGTGACGCCGTGGACCGGGGAGGCACCGGCCTCGGTGCCGGGCGCGGCGGCGGTGTGCGTGGTCCCGGGCGGGACCGGGCCGGACGGCGCGGACCGCTCCGGCGGTGCGGGCGGCGACCGTACGCCGTCCGGCCGGGCCCCGGCCCTGGCCGTCCTGCTGAGGCTCCGCTCGACCGACGCCGCCGCCGCGGCCGTGACCGCGGTGGAGCGGCTGCTCCCGCGGGCCGGCGCGCAGGGCGCGGGCCCGCGGCCGGTGACGGCCGGAGTGGCCGACCCGGTCCGGGCGCTCGCGGAGCTGCCCGCGGCCTGGGGGCAGGCCGTCGCCGCGGCCCGGGCGGCCGTCGCGCAGCCCCGCCTCGGCCCCGTCGCGCTCTGGTCGGCGATCGGGGCGTACCGGCTGCTGGCGGCCGTGGCCGCCGAGCCGGTGGACGACCCGGCGACGCGCGCCCTGCTGGGCCCGGCCCACCGCGAACTCGCCCGCACTGCCGAGGTGTTCCTGGACTGCGCCGGGCAGGCGGGCCGGGCGGCGGCGGCCCTGGGCATCCACCGGCAGACGCTGTACTACCGGCTCGCCAGGGTGGAGGAGCTGACCGGGCTCGACCTGGACGAGGGCGAGGACCGGCTGCTGCTGCACATGGCACTCAAGGCCGCCCGCCTGGGCTGACGCCCCTGCGCCAGGCCCGTTGCCCCTGGCGCGCGCGAAGGCCGTCGCCGGGTGTGACGGCCGGCCCGCCGCCCGCCCGCCCGTCCCCCGGCTTCGCTCGCGGAGCCCGCGGCCTGCTCCGACTGCGGCTACGGCTGCGGCTCTGGCTACGGCTACGGCTGCGCCTGGGGGCGGCCCAGCGCCGCCGCGGCGGCCGTCCGCATGCCCTCGGTGAGCTCCTCCGCGCTCGCCGCCGACTTCGGGTCGAACAGCCACTGGATCATCAGGCCGTTCAGCAGCGCCTGGTAGAAGGCGCCCAGCGTCCGCTCCTCCCGTTCGGTGATCTCCTCCTCCGGGGTCCCGGTGAGCATCGCGATCAGGCCGCGCCGCCCCTCGGCCTGCGAGGCCGCGAGCATCGCCCGCAGATCGGGCATCCGGTCGCGGGCCAGGGCGACCTCCAGGCTGGCCGCCCAGACCGGACCCGCGTCGTCCCGGTGGGCGAGGAACCCCTCCCAGACCGCGCGGAACCGTTCCAGCGAGCCCCCCTCGCCCTCCACTCCGTCCTGGAATACCGCGCCCAGCTCCTGCATCAGGGCGATGAACGCCTCGGTCAGCAGGGCGTCCTTCGAGCCGTAGTGGTAGCCGATGGAGGCCAGGTTCGCGCCCGAGGCCTTCACGACGTCTCGCGCCGTCGTGCGCACGAAACCCTTCTCGACCAGGCACTTCTTGGCACCTTCGAGCAGATCTTCACGATGTCCCATGCCGTCACGGTAGCAAGACGACCGTCACAGACGGAAGTTCCAGACGCATGTTCCATACGTTCGTCATAGACAAACGTTTATGACGTCTGTACATTGCTTCTCATGACGAACCCCGCTGCCACAGCGCGCCTCGCCGGCCGCCGCGAATGGACCGCCTTCACCGTCCTCGTGCTGCCGCTGCTCCTGGTCTCGATGGACGTTTCCGTCCTCTACTTCGCCATCCCCGCCATCACCCGCGAGCTGGACCCCAGCGCCACCCAGCAGCTCTGGATCTTCGACAGTTACGCCTTCGCCCTCTCCGGGCTGCTGATGACGATGGGTTCGCTGGGCGACCGCATCGGCCGCCGCCGGCTGCTCCTGATCGGCGCGACCGCCTTCGGCCTCGCCTCGGTCACCGCCGCCTACGCCACCAGCGCGGAGATGCTCATCGCGGCCCGGGTCCTGCTCGGCATCGGCGGGGCCACCCTGATGCCCTCCACGCTGGCGCTCGTACGCAACCTCTTCCAGGACGCCAAGCAGCGCGGCCAGGCCATCGCGATCTGGTCCGGGGTCATGACCGGCGGCATCGCGCTGGGTTCGGTCCTCAGCGGTGTGATGCTGAACCACTTCTGGTGGGGTTCGATCTTCCTGATCAACGTCCCGGCGATGGTGCTCCTGCTGGTCCTGGTCCCGGTGCTGGTCCCGGAGTTCAAGGACCCGGCCCCCGGCCGCTTCGACCTGCCGAGCGTGCCGCTGTCCATGGCGGCGGTGCTGCCCGTCGTCTACGGGCTGAAGGAGATCGCCGCCGAGGGCTTCGAGCCGCTCTACCTGGGCAGCGTGGCCGTGGGCCTGGCCTTCGGGTACGTCTTCGTCCGCCGTCAGCGCACCCGTGACGACGCGATGGTCAGCCGTGCGCTGTTCCAGGGCCGCGGCTTCGGGGCGGGCGTCGCTCTCAACACCATCGCCGCCTTCGCCATGATGGGCTCGGCCTACTTCACCACCCAGTACCTCCAGTCGGTGCTGGGCATGGGCACCCTCGAGGCCGCCCTGTGGAGCCTCGCCCCCTCGGTCGTCATCGGCGCCGCCGCCCCGGTCTCCGCGGCCCTGGCCCAGAAGACGGATCCGGCCTACGTCATCGCCGGCGGATTCGTCCTCGCCGCGGCCGGATTCGCCCTGATCGGCCTGGTCGGCCAGGACTCGCTGTGGCTGCTGCTGGCGGGCGCCGGGGTCCTCGCCTCCGGCCTCGTCACCGTGATGTCGCTGGTCTCGGCCATGGCGCTGGGTTCCGCCCCCGCCGAGAAGGCCGGCTCCGCCGCCTCGCTGCTGGAGACCGGCCAGGAGTTCGGCGGCGCCCTCGGCATGGCCCTCCTGGGCAGCTTGGCCACCGCGGTCTACCGCAGCGACCTCGTGGACTCCGAGCCCGCCGTCCGCGAGACCCTGGGCGGCGCGGTGGCCACCGCCCAGCAGCTCGGCGGCGCCGCGGGCGAGCAGGTGCTGGACCTGGCCCGCGGGGCCTTCGTCCACGGCATGCAGTACGCGGCCTGGGGCGGTACGGCGCTGCTGCTCGCGGCGGCGCTGCTCGCCGCGGCTGTGATGCGCGGGATCGCAGCCCCCGCCCCGGCCGCGGCGGAGCAGGCCGCGGCTGCCGGAGACGGCGTGCAGGAGCCGACGTACCACTGATCGGGCGCGGGAGCCGTACGACGCGAAAGGGCCCGGGGGATGCCCCCGGGCCCTTCCTCGCGGTTCCTGCCGGTCAGCCGAGGCTGACCGTGCGCGCCGAGACGGCGCCGATCTCGGCGGCGATGTCGGCGAGGACGTTCGCCGGGACCTCCGCGTCGACGGTCAGCACGGCCAGGGCCTCTCCGTGCTCCTCCGCGCGGGCGACCTGCATGCCCGCGATGTTCAGACCGGCCTCGCCGAGCACGCGGCCGACGGTGCCGACCACGCCCGGGCGGTCGGTGTAGCGCAGCACGACCATGTAGTCGGCGAGCGCCAGGTCCACGTCGTACTCGCCGATGCCGACGATCTTCTGCAGGTGCTTCGGGCCCGCGAGCGTGCCGGAGACCGAGACCTCCTGGCCGTCGGAGAGGGTGCCGCGGACGGTCACCACGTTGCGGTGGTCCGGGGACTCCGAGCTGGTGGTCAGGCGCACTTCGACACCGCGCTCCTGCGCGAACAGCGGGGCGTTGACGTAGGAGACCGTCTCGTCGACGACGTCCTCGAAGACACCCTTGAGCGCGGAGAGTTCGAGCACCTTGACGTCGTGCTGGGTGATCTCGCCGCAGACCTCGACGTCGAGGCGGACCGCGACCTCGCCCGCGAGGGCGGTGAAGATACGGCCGAGCTTCTCGGCGAGCGGCAGGCCCGGACGGACGTCCTCGGCGATGACGCCGCCCTGGACGTTGACCGCGTCCGGCACGAGCTCGCCGGCGAGGGCCAGGCGCACCGACCTGGCGACCGCGATACCGGCCTTCTCCTGGGCCTCGTCCGTGGAAGCGCCGAGGTGCGGGGTGCAGACGACCTGGTCGAGCTCGAAGAGCGGGGAGTCCGTGCAGGGCTCCTTCGCGTACACGTCGAGGCCGGCGCCGGCGACGCGGCCCTCCTTGATGGCCGAGTACAGCGCGGCCTCGTCCACGATCCCGCCGCGGGCGGCGTTGACGATGCGGACGGACGGCTTCACCTTGTGCAGGGCCTCGTTCCCGATGAGACCGAGGGTCTCGGGGGTCTTGGGCAGGTGCACGGTGATGAAGTCCGCGACCTCGAGGAGCTCGTCCAGCGTCAGCATCTTGACGCCCATCTGGGCGGCGCGCGCGGGCTGGACGTAGGGGTCGTAGGCGACGATCTTCATCCCGAAGGCGGACATGCGCTGCGCGACCAGGACGCCGATGCGGCCGAGGCCGACGACGCCGAGGGTCTTCTCGCTGAGCTCGACACCCGTGTACTTGTTCCGCTTCCACTCGCCGTTCTTCAGGGCGGTGTTGGCCTGCGGAATGTTTCGGGCGGTGGCGACGAGCAGGCCGCAGGCGAGCTCGGCGGCGGTCACGATGTTGGAGGTCGGCGCGTTGACGACCATCACGCCGGCCTTGGTGGCGGCGGAGACGTCGACGTTGTCCAGACCCACGCCGGCGCGGGCGACGACCCGCAGCTTCTTGGCGGCGGCGATGGCCTCGGCGTCGACCTTGGTCGCGGAGCGGACGAGGATCGCGTCGACGTCGACGATCGCGGGCAGCAGCTCGGCGCGGTCGGCGCCGTTGCAGTGCCGGATCTCGAAGTCCGGGCCGAGCGCCTCCACGGTGGCGGGCGACAGCTCTTCGGCGATGAGTACGACAGGTTTCGAGCTCACGTGGGTCCTCACAGGTCCAGTGCGGACGGCCGTCCCGACGGCCGCAGGCGGTGGAGGGGGTAGCCGCGTGGAAGACGCACGACACTGTGGGCCTGACGCGTTGTGTTGAGCAGTGTAGTGGCGGTGGCGGGCCGGATTTCCGCCTGTACGGAAGGATCACCCGTCCGTGGTTGGCCGCCTTGGACAAGCCGGGGTGTCCCGCGGCCGTCCGGCCGAGCTCGGCGGGGCCGGGACGCACCGTCCCGGCCCTGCCGTTCACACGATCAGCTCTCGCTGCTGTCGACCCAGCTCATCAGCTTGCGCAGCTTCTTGCCGGTGGTCTCGAGCAGGTGCGCCTCGTCGGCCTTCTTGTACTCGTTGTACTTCGGCAGACCGGCCTTGTACTCGGCCATCCAGGTGTTGGCGAACTCGCCGCTCTGGATCTCCGCCAGAACCTTCTTCATCTCGGCCTTGGTGGCGTCGGTGATGATCCGCGGGCCGGTGATGTAGTCGCCCCACTCGGCGGTCTCGGAGACCGACCAGCGCATCTTCTCCAGGCCGCCCTCGTACATGAGGTCCACGATGAGCTTCAGCTCGTGCAGGCACTCGAAGTACGCGATCTCCGGCTGGTAGCCGGCCTCGGTCAGGGTCTCGAAACCGGCCTTGACCAGCGCGGAGGCACCACCGCAGAGGACGGCCTGCTCACCGAACAGGTCGGTCTCGGTCTCCTCGGTGAAGGTGGTCTTGATGACGCCGGCGCGGGTGCCGCCGATGCCGGCCGCGTAGGAGAGCGCGAGGGCGAAGGCGTTGCCCGAGTGGTCCTGCTCGACGGCCGCGATGCACGGAACGCCGCGGCCCTCCTCGTACTGCCGGCGGACGAGGTGGCCCGGGCCCTTCGGCGCGACCAGGGCGACGTCCACGTTGGCCGGGGGCTTGATGAACCCGTAGCGGACGTTGAAGCCGTGGCCGAAGAAGAGCGCGTCGCCCTCCTTGAGGTGGTCCTTGACGGACTCCTCGTAGATCTCGGCCTGGAGCGGGTCCGGCGTCAGGATCATGATGACGTTCGCCCACTCGGCGGCCTCGGCCACCGGGAGGACCTTCAGACCCTGCTCCTCGGCCTTGGCCTTGGACTTCGAGCCCTCCTTCAGGCCGACGACGACGTCGACGCCGGAGTCACGGAGCGACAGCGCGTGGGCGTGGCCCTGGCTGCCGTAACCGATGACCGCGACCTTGCGGCCCTGGATGATGGACAGGTCGGCGTCGTTCTCGTAGAACAGCTCGGCCACTGGGATATCTCCTTGGTGCGCTGGTGTTGCTCCCACCGTACGGCGGGGAACGGAATCTGAGTTTCTCGGTCTCGCTATGCGAACGTGAGCGTGTCCGACGCGTCTTGCGTGTCCGTTGTACCGGCCGCGTCGCGGACGCGGGGCACGTCGGGCGCCCCGGGCACTCGGCCCGTCAGGCGCTGCGGTCGAGCGCGCGCAGGCTGCGGTCCGTGATGGACCGTCCGCCACGCCCTATGGCGATGGTGCCGGACTGCACGAGCTCCTTGATGCCGAAGGGCTCCAGCATCTTGAGCATCGCGCCGAGCTTGTCGCTGCCGCCGGTGGCCTCGATGGTGACGGCCTCCGGGGAGACGTCGACGGTCTTGGCGCGGAACAGCTGGACGATCTCGACGATCTGCGAGCGGGTCTCGTTGTCGGCGCGGACCTTCACCAGGACGAGTTCGCGCTCGATCGCGTTGTGCGGCTCCAGCTCGACGATCTTGAGCACGTTGACCAGCTTGTTGAGCTGCTTGGTCACCTGCTCGAGCGGGAGGTCCTCGACGTTCACGACGATGGTGATGCGGGAGATGTCGGGGTGCTCGGTGACACCGACCGCGAGGGAGTCGATGTTGAACCCGCGGCGGGAGAACAGCGCGGCGATCCGGGCGAGGATGCCGGGCGTGTTCTCGACCAGGACGGAGAGCGTGTGCTTGGACATGTGAGGCGTTCTCTCTCTCGGCTCTCTCGGCTCAGTCGTCTTCGTTGTCGCCGAAGTCGGGACGGACGCCCCGGGCTGCCATGACCTCGTCGTTGGAGGTGCCGGCGGCGACCATCGGCCACACCATGGCGTCCTCGTGGACGATGAAGTCGATGACGACCGTACGGTCGTTGATCGCATTGGCCTCGGCGATGACCTTGTCGAGGTCGGCCGGGTCCTCGCAGCGCAGCGCGACGCAGCCCATGGCCTCGGACAGCTTGACGAAGTCCGGGACGCGGGTGCCCTTGCGGGGGGCGATCGACTCGCCGAGCTGGGAGCCGACGGTGTCGTGGCCGGTCTCGTCGGCGTGGAGCACGGTGTTCGAGTAGCGCTGGTTGTAGAACAGCGTCTGCCACTGGCGGACCATGCCCAGCGCACCGTTGTTGATGATCGCGACCTTGATCGGGATGTTGTTCAGCGCGCAGGTGACCAGTTCCTGATTGGTCATCTGGAAGCAGCCGTCGCCGTCGATCGCCCAGACCGTGCGCTCGGGCATGCCGACCTTGGCGCCCATCGCGGCCGGGACCGCGTAGCCCATGGTTCCGGCGCCGCCGGAGTTCAGCCAGGTGCGGGGCTCCTCGTACTTGACGAAGTGCGAGGCCCACATCTGGTGCTGGCCGACACCGGCCGCGAAGATCGTGCTCTTCGGCGCGAGCGCGCCGATCCGCTCGATGACCTGCTGCGGCGAGAGGCTGCCGTCCTCGGGCAGGTCGTAGCCCAGCGGGTACGTGTCGCGCCAGCGGGTGAGGTCCCTCCACCAGGCGGTGTAGTCGCCCGCGTTGCCCTCGGTGTGCTCGGCCTGGACGGCCTGGATCAGGTCGGCGATGACCTCGCGGGCGTCACCGACGATCGGGACGTCGACCGCGCGGTTCTTGCCGATCTCGGCCGGGTCGATGTCCGCGTGGATGATCTTGGCGAACGGGGCGAAGCTGTCCAGCTTGCCGGTGACGCGGTCGTCGAAGCGGGTGCCGAGCGCGATCAGCAGGTCCGACTTCTGCAGCGCGGTGACGGCGGTGACCGCGCCGTGCATGCCGGGCATGCCGACGTGCAGCGGGTGGCTGTCGGGGAAGGAGCCGAGCGCCATCAGCGTGGTGCAGACCGGGAGCCCGGTCAGCTCGGCGAGGACCTTCAGCTCGGCGGTCGCGCCGGACTTCATGACGCCGCCGCCGACGTACAGCACCGGGCGCTTGGCCTGGCAGATGAGCTTGGCGGCCTCGCGGATCTGCTTGGCGTGCGGCTTGGTGACCGGCCGGTAACCGGGGAGGTCCTGGGCCGGCGGCCAGGTGAAGGTGGTCTTCGCCTGGAGGGCGTCCTTGGCGATGTCCACCAGGACCGGGCCCGGACGGCCGGTGGAGGCGATGTGGAAGGCCTCGGCGATCGTCCGCGGGATGTCCTCGGCCCTGGTGACCAGGAAGTTGTGCTTGGTGATCGGCATGGTGATGCCGACGATGTCCGCCTCCTGGAAGGCGTCGGTGCCGATCGCCTTGGAGGAGACCTGGCCGGTGATGGCGACGAGCGGGACCGAGTCCATGTGCGCGTCGGCGATCGGGGTGACCAGGTTGGTGGCACCCGGGCCGGAGGTGGCCATACAGACGCCGACCTTGCCGGTGGCCTGCGCGTAGCCGGTGGCGGCGTGGCCGGCCCCCTGCTCGTGGCGGACCAGGATGTGACGGACCTTCTTGGAGTCCATCATCGGGTCGTACGCGGGGAGGATGGCGCCGCCCGGAATGCCGAAGACGGTGTCGCAACCCACCTCTTCGAGAGAGCGGATGAGGGACTGCGCACCCGTGACGTGCTCAACTGCGGCGGACTGCTGTCCGCCGGAACGGGGCCGCGGCTGCGGATGGTGGGCCCCGGTGGCCTGCTCGGTCATCGGCATTCTCTTCTCGAAGCTGAGGGTTTTACGAGGATTCGACTCTGTGCCAGTGCAACAAAAAACCCCTCGTGCCGGGAGGCAAGCGAGGGGAGCGCGTCGGGTGTGTTGAGCGGGGACATGCTGGCCCCAGCTTCAGCCGACGCGCTTTCCAAGTACGAGAATTCGGGTGCGCATGACACTGACCCTCCCTCCGGCGGGAGGGTGATGTCAAGTAGGTGGGACGGGCGTCTCATTATGTGAGCCTCTGCGGATGGCCATCGAGCCCCCGGGGGAACCGCCGGCCAGAGCCGGCTGGGCCGTTCCGCCCGGTACGGGGAACGTACCGCGCACCAGCGCGCGCCGCAGCCTGTACTCGTCGAGCGGTCCGGAAAACGCCATTCCCTGGCCGTGGGTGCAACCCATGGCACGCAATGCCGTCACCTGCTCGGGCAGGTCCACCCCGTCGGCCACCGATTGCATGCCCAGGTCGTTTGCGATCCGCAACAATCCTGCGGTGATCTTGTGGAGGCGGGCGGATTCCACGACGCCCTCCACCAGGCCGCGATCCAGCTTCAGCATGTCCACCGGGAGGCGGCGCAGGGCGCTGATGGCCGCGTAACCGCTGCCGAAGCCGTCCAGCGCGATACCCACCCCGAGCCGGTGCAGGGCCGTGAGGCGGCGCTCCAGATCGTCGAAGGGGACTCTGGGGTCGGATACGGCGAGCTCCAGGACCAGGGCCCCGGAGGGCAGCCCGTGCCGCGTCAGCAGCGCCTCCACGGAGCCCAGGGGCACGGCGCGGTCGAGCAGCCGCTGGGCGGTCATGCGGACGGCCACGGGTACGTCGTGCCCTGCCCGGTGCCGGTCGGCGGCCTGCTCCACGGCCTGCTCCAGCAGCCAGCGCCCCAGCTCGGCGCCCCGGGTGCTGCTCCCCGCGGCGAATCCGGGCGGGGTCTGCGGCCCCGTGGCGGCGCCCTCGCTGTACTCGGCCACCCGGAGGAACTCCGCCGGGGTGAAGAGGATCCCCTGGGCCGAGCGCCAGCGGGCCTGTGCGGCCACGGCGGAGACCTCTCCGGTGGCCAGCGAGACGACCGGCTGGTGCAGCAGGGCGAACTCACCCTCGTGGAGCGCGGTCCGCAGCCGACCCGCGAGCTCGGCCTTGCGTACGACTTCGGCCTGCATCTGGGGGGCGTACAGCTCGACGCGGTCCTTGCCGGCCGCCTTCGCCCGGTACATCGCGAGATCCGCGTTGCGCATCAGGTCCGAAGGGGTGATGCCGGGGTCGGCGAAGGCCACACCGATGCTGGCGGCCACCCGGACCTCGCTGCCGGCGATCCGGTACGGCTGGGAGAGCGTGGTGCGCAGCCGGTCGGCGATCTCGTGCACCTGGTACTCGCGGGCGCTGCGGTCGCGGCTCCCGTCGCCCAGGATCAGCGCGGCGAACTCGTCGCCGCCGAGGCGGGCCGCGGTGTCCCCGGCGCGGACCGAGTCCTGGAGCCTGCGGGCGGCCTCGACGAGCAGCTCGTCGCCGGCCTGGTGGCCGATGGTGTCGTTGACCGCCTTGAAGCCGTCGAGGTCGATGAAGAGCACGGCGGAGCTGTGATCGCCGGCGCGCCGCCCGGTCAGGGCCTGGCGGACGCGGCGGGTGAACAGGGCCCGGTTGGGCAGGTCGGTCAGCGGGTCGTGTTCGGCGCTGTGCTGGAGCTGTGCCTGGAGGCGGACCCGTTCGGTGACGTCCCGGCTGTTGAGGATGAGCCCGCCCTGATGGCGGTTGACGGTGGACTCCACGTTGAGCCACTCGCCGCCGCCCGATTTGAAGCGGCATTCGATGCGGGTGGTGGGCTCCTCGGCCGGCGCAGCGGCGAGGAAGCGGCGTACCTCGTGGACCACTCTGCCGAGGTCGTCGGGGTGGATCAGGGTGGCGAGCTCGGTGCCGACCAGCTCCTCCGCCTCGCGGCCGTAGACCCCGGCGGCGGCGGGGCTCACGTACCGCAGGGTGCCGGTGGGTGCGGCGATCATGATGACGTCGCTGGAGCCCTGGACCAGGGAGCGGAAGTGGTTCTCCTTCTGGGCCAGTTCCTGGGTCAGCGCGATGTTGTCGAGGAGCATGATGCCCTGGCGGATGACGAGGGCGAGCACGACGGTGCAGCCGGTGAAGACGACCACCCGGTCGACCTTCCGGCCGTCCACGACGTTGTAGAGGATGCCCAGGGTGCACACGGCGGCCGCGAGGTACGGCGTGAGGGCGGGGAGCGACCCGGTGATGGGGCGGCTGTGCGGCCTCTCGACGCGCCGGGGGCCGGCCGGTTCCGGTGCGGGGTGGTGGCGCCGGGCACCCCAGGGCGCGTACGCGAGGAGCAGCGAGCCCGCGAACCAGCCGGCGTCGAGCAGCTGGCCGGACTGGTACTCGGCGCTCAGCAGCGGCGAGGTGAACAGGGCGTCGCTGAGCACGGTCAGGGCGAGTGCGGCGATGGCGGTGTTGACGGCGGAGCGGTTGGTCTCGGACCGCCGGAAGTGCAGCACCAGGACCATCGAGACCAGCGCGATGTCCAGGAGCGGATAGGCCAGGGAGAGGGCGGCGCGCGGGACGCTGCCGGGGGCGCCCGACTGCGCGGTCCGCGCCGCATGGGCCAGTGCCAGGCTCCAGGACAGCGTGAGCAGGGAACCGCCGATGAGCCAGGAGTCGAGCCCGAGGCAGACCCACCCGGCGCGGGTGACCGGGCGTTTGGCGAGGACGAGCAGCCCCACGATGGCGGGCGGGGCGAAGCACAGGAAGGCGAAGTCGGCCAGCGAGGGCTTCGGCACGGCCTGGCCGAGGACCACCTCGTACCAGCCCCAGACCGCGTTGCCGGAGGCGCCCATGAGGGAGGAGAAGGCGAAGAGCAGCCAGGCGGGGCGCTCGCGGCTGTCGATCGCCCGGGCGTAGGAGTAGCAGGAGACCGCGGCGAGCAACCCGGCCGCGCTGAGCCCGAAGTCACCCATGATCTCGGCGACTTCCTCCGAGCCCCAGTTGAGGGCGGCGCCTACGGCGTATCCCCCGCTGACCAGTGCGAGGAGCAGCTGCATGGCCAGGCACCTGCCTCCGCCCGAGAGGGACGGGCGGTTCAGCAGCGCCGCCCCCTGGGCGCTCACCGGTCCCCCTCGCCGGCTGGTTCCGGCGCAGTCCACTCTCGGCACCGTCGCCTCCGGCGGCTCTGCCGCATCGGATCCTTCGTCCATTGGCCGTGCATCGCCCGTCGCCCCCCAAAGTGTCCGATCACTCCCCAGCGCCAGACGTTCGTGGCGCAGCCCCTTGTTCCGGACGATACACCACTTTCGTCACTCAGGGACATAGTTTCTCTACGCTCCGTTACCAAGCGGGGAGTTGTGTCCACTGTGCGCATTCGGGTGACTGCGGAGCGTGTGCGCGGCGTGTCAGGTGGTGATCAGTACCGTGTGCTCCACGGGCTCTCCGGCGGCGAACCGGGTGAGCTGGCGCGCCAGCATGCGCTTGGCCCGTGGCTCGAAAGCCGTGCTGCTGCCGCCGACATGAGGGGTGATCAGGACGTTCGGAGCATGCCAGAGCGGGTGACCGGCGGGCAGCGGTTCCGGGTCGGTCACGTCGAGCGCCGCGCGCAGCCGGCCCGACTCGACCTCGGCCAGCAGGGCCTCGGTGTCGACGACGGGGCCGCGGGCGACGTTGACCAGCAGGGCGCCGTCCTTCATGCGGCCCAGGAACTCGGCCCCGGCCAGCCCGCGGGTGGTGTCGGTCAGCGGGGTGGTGAGGATCACCACGTCGGTGTCCGGGAGGAGTTCGGGCAGATCGGCCAGGGCGCGGACGGGGCCGCGCGGGGCGGTGCGCGCCGCCCGGGCGACGCGGGTGATGCGCGCGCACTCGAAGGGCACGAGCCGGTCCTCGACGGCCGAGCCGATCGACCCGTAGCCGATGATCAGTACGGACTTGTCCGCGAGGGCGTCGTAGACGCCGAACCGCCATTCCTCGCGGTCCTGGCCGCGGACCATGCCCGGGATGCCGCGCAGGGAGGCCAGGGTCAGGGCGAGGGCGAGTTCGGCGGTGCTGGCCGTGTGGACCCCGGCCGCGTTGCACAGCCGGACACCGGGGCGCAGGTGGCCGAGGCCGCCGAGGATGTGGTCCGTGCCGGCGGTGAGGGTCTGGACGACCCGGAGGGCGGGCATGGCGGCCAGCGGACGCACCGTGACCGCCGGGGACTTCATGTACGGGGTGACGTAGAAGACGCAGTCGGCCGGATCGGCCGGGAAATCGTCCTCCCCGTCCCAGTGGCGGTAGGTGAAGGTGTCGGGCAGGCCCTCGATCTCCTCGGCGGGGAACGGGAGCCAGACGTCCGGGGTCTTTACAGTCATGATCACGAGGCTATGCCAAGCGTTCGGATCGAGCCGTTGGCTAGGTTGTGTGCCGGACCGGGAGGGGGACGCACGGGTGGAGCGCAGGTCGATCGGGGCGGGGGCGCTGGCGGTGGGCGCCGTCGGCCTCGGCTGTATGCCGATGAGCTGGGCGTACGCGCCTTCGCGGCGGCGGGGGCAGGAGTCGCTGGCGGCGGTGCACACGGCGCTGGACCTGGGGTCGAACCTGCTGGACACGGCCGATGTGTACGGGCCGTTCACCAATGAGCTGCTGCTGGGCCGGGTGCTGGCGCAGCGGCGGTCGGAGGCGTTCGTCTCGGCCAAGGTCGGGCTGCGGGCGGGCGACCAGCACGTGGTGGCCGACGGGCGGCCGGGTTACCTGCGACGGGCCTGCGACGCCACGCTGCGGCGGCTGCGGACCGACGTCATAGACCTCTACCAGTTGCACCGGGTGGATCCGGACGTGCCGGTGGAGGAGACCTGGGGCGCGATGGCGGAGCTGGTGGGTGCGGGCAAGGTGCGGGCGCTCGGGTTCTGCGCGCTGGGCGCCGGGGCCGGGCCGGGGGCCGGGCGGCGCGGGGACCGGGCGTACGGGACGACCCTGCGGCACCTGGAGCGGGCGCAGCAGGTGTTCCCCGTGAGCGCGGTGCAGGCGGAGCTGTCGGTGTGGTCGCCGGAGGCGGCGTGGCAGCTCCTGCCGTGGTGCGCGGCGCGCGGCGTGGGGTTCCTGGCGGCGATGCCGCTGGGCAGCGGGTTCCTGACCGGGACGCTCACTCCGGGCGAGGGCTTCGAGTCGCAGGACGTGCGGGCCCGGCATCCGCGGTTCACGGCGCACGCGATGGCCTCGAACCAGGAGCTGGTGGCCGGGTTGCGGCGGGTGGCCGGGCGGCACGGGCCCGGTGTCACGGCCGCGCAGGTGGCGCTGGCGTGGGTGCTGGCGCAGGGGCCGCAGGTGGTTCCGGTGCCGGGGGCCGACCGGGCGCGGTGGGCGGCGGAGAACGCGCGGGCTGCGGAGGTCCGGCTGACGGCCGGGGATCTGGACGAGATCGCGGCCCTGCCGGTCGCGGTGGGAGCCTGGGACTGAGGGGGGCCGGACCCACAACCACTCGATCGGGTGTACGAGTGGTGGAACTTCGGGAACCTCCGCGGCTGTTGAGTCTGAGGGAAGGGCAGGATCGGACGACCGGAAGGGAGCGGGACGATGCGATACGGAAGTGCTCGCGGGCGGCAGTTGGGGTACGGGGCTCGGGGGGCGCGGCGCCGGAGCGTGCTGGCGGCCGTGGCGGTGGCCGGGTGCGGCGCCCTGCTGGCGGCGGGATGTTCGCCGTCGGGCGGCCCGGGCGCGGGGCACAGAGCGGAGCCGGGGGGTTCTCCACCGGGCACGGCACAGGGTTCGGGGTCGCCCGGCCCGTCGGGCAGCGCGTCCGCCTCGCCGCAGTCGTCCGGGCCGCCGGCGAAGGGCATGGTGTCGGTGACCGGCGAGGTCGCCAAGGGCCTGGAGTCCCCGTGGGGCGTGGGCGTGCTGCCCGGCGGGGACCTGCTGGTGGCCTCGCGGGACAAGGGGACGATCAGCAGGGTCGCGGTGGGCTCGGGGGCGGTGACGCAGATCGGCAAGGTGCCGGGGGTGGATCCGGGCGGGGAGGGCGGCCTGCTGGGGCTCGCACTGTCGCCCTCCTTCGCCTCGGACCGGCTGGTGTACGTGTACTTCACGACGGAGTCCGACAACCGCATCGCCCGGATGCGCTATGACGAGCAGCGGCCGCCCGGGCAGCAACTGGGCGCTCCGGACACGGTGTTCCGGGGCATTCCCAAGGGCCTGATCCACAACGGCGGCCGGATCGCCTTCGGCCCGGACAAGATGCTCTACGCGGGGACGGGCGAGACCGGTGAGAGCGGGCTCGCGCAGGACAAGAAGTCGCTGGGCGGCAAGATCCTGCGGATGACCCCGGACGGCGATCCGGTGCACGGCAATCCGGAGGCGGATTCGGTCGTCTACTCCTACGGGCACCGCAATGTGCAGGGGCTCGCGTGGGACAAGGACAAACGGCTGTGGGCGGCGGAGTTCGGCCAGAAGGCCTGGGACGAGCTGAACCTGATCGAGCCCGGGGCGAACTACGGCTGGCCGGAGGCAGAGGGGAAGGCCGGCAGACCGGGCTTGCGGGACCCGGTGGCCGTGTGGAGGACCGATGAGGCCTCACCGAGCGGGATCGCGTGGGCCGAGGGGTCGGTGTGGATGGCCGGGCTGAAGGGGAACCGGCTGTGGCGGATCCCGCTGGCCGGGGCGGAGCCGGTGGCCGAGCCGGAGGCCTTCCTGGAGGGGAAGTACGGGCGGCTGCGCTCGGTGGTGCCCCTGGGCGGGGACCGCTTGCTGTTGGTGACGAGCGAGACGGACGGGCGCGGGTCGCCGGAGGCCGGCGACGACAGGATCCTGACCCTGACCGTGCGGTGACCGGCATGGCCCCGCCGGGGGCCGAGAGGTGTGGTGAACGCGGTGTTCAACATGATCGAGGAGCTCTTCAACCCGGGACGCAAGCACACGGACGAGGAGAAGAAGCGGCTGGAGCTGTCCCGGGTCGACGTCAATGACGGAGACCCGGGACGGGGGCCGATAGACCTGGACTCCGGCCAGGTGCTCATACGCCCCGGTGAGCGGCCTTCGGACGGGGGCTGACCGGCCCGGCGGGGGCGAAGAGCCGCAGCCGGTGGGCGAGGGCGGCCGCCTCGCCGCGGCCGGTGACCCCCAGCTTGGCCAGGATGTTCGAGACGTGGACGCTCGCCGTCTTCGGGGAGATGAACAGCTCCTCGGCGATCTTCCGATTGGTACTGCCGGCCGCCACCAGGCGCAGGACGTCGCGCTCGCGGCTGGTCAGGCCGAGCGCCTCCACCGGGTCGGCTTCCGGGTCCGCCGCGGCCGGGGCCGGGTCGGCGCAGGTCAGCGGGAGCCGGGCGCGCTGGGCGAGCAGGGCCAGGTCCTCACGCAGCCTGCGTGAGCCGAGCCGGTCGGCGGTGGCGTGGGCGTCGCGGAGCAGGGCGGCTGCGGAGTCCCGGTCGCCGCCGGCGGCCAGCAGGGCCTCGGCGAGCCGGTGGCGGGCCCGGGCCAGCAGGTACGGGCGCTCCAGTGGCCGGACCGCCGCTTCCACGTCGGTCCAGTCGGCGACGGTGTCGCGGTCCTGCGCGCGCAGCAGCTCGGCGCGCAGGTACCCGGCGTGGGCAGCCCAGACCGGGACCGGGGTGGCGAGCGTGCGCGCCGCCGTGCGCAGCACGTCCAGGGCGGCGTCGCGCCCGGCGTCGGCGGCGGGCAGGCCCCGGCAGTCTGCCTCGGCCGTGGCGGCCAGGCGTACCGGTGCTGCCCGAGCGGGAAGCCGTACTCGACGGCGGCGGCCACCTCGGAGCGGACGTCGGCGATCCGGCCCTCGCCCGCGGCGATGCCGACCGCGAGGCGGTAGAGCGGTATCCGGTGCTGGGGCTGGGTGTCGTGGGTCCCGAAGTGGGTGTGGGCGGCGGCCAGCTGATGGGCCGCCTCGGTCAGCTCGCCCCGGGCCAGGGCGAGGTAGGCCAGCCGTGCGGAGGCGGAGCCGCGCGGGGCGGCGCTCTGGCCGACGAGCAGGGTGCGCCGGGCGGCGGCGGTCGCCTCGTCCCAGCGGCCGAGGCTGTAGAGGCTCTCCGCCATGTTGCCCCGCACCCATGCCTCGGTGTCCAGCAGCCGTGATCTGCCGACGAGTTCCGCTCCCTCTTCGGCGAGCTCCACCGCTTCCCGTGAGCGTCCCATGCTTTCCAGCTGAGAGGTGAGGTTGATATGCGCACGTCCCGCGAGCATCGTGAGCCCGAGTTCGGTGGCCCGGTCCTTGACCGCGTGCAGTTCGGTGATGCCGGCTTCGCCGGTGCCGACGTCGGTCAGGAGGCAGCCGACCGTGATCCGGGCGTTGAGCTCCACCTCCTCGGCGCCGACCATCCGCGCGTAGGCGACGGCGCGTTGGGCGGCGTCGAGGTTGCCGGGGCCCGGGTTGTGGAGCATGCCCCAGCCGGCGGCCCGGACGAGCACCTCGGCGTGCACCTGGGACGGGGGCAGCCCCTGGACGAGCTCCTGGGCCTTGGCGATCTCCTCCCAGCCGTCGCTGCGGCCGAGGGCGGCGACCAGCCGGGAGCGCTCGGTCCAGAACCAGGCGGCCCGCAGGGGGTCGTGGCCGTCCTCCAGCGTCCGCAGGGCGGTCTTGGTGATCTTCAGGGCGCGTTCCCGCTCCCCGCCGTAGCGGGCGGCGACGGTCGCTTCCGCCAGCAGGTCGAGCCGCTGCAGCGGGGTGGTGGCCGGGTCGCAGCCGCACGGCGGGTACACGTCGGTGTCGTCCGCCGGGCGCAGCGCCTCGCGGACCTCCTCCGGGGTGCTGTCCCACAGGTCCATGGCCCGTTCCAGCAGGCGCAGCTGTTCGGAGTAGGCGTGCCGGCGGCGCGCGGCCACGGAGGCGGCGAGCACGGCGGGCAGTGCCTTGGCCGGGTCGTTCGCCTGGTACCAGTAGCTCGCCAGCCGGATGACCCGCTCCTCGGCGCGGATCAGGGACTCGTCGGCCTCCAGCGCCTCGGCGTAGTGGCGGTTGAGGCGGGAGCGCTCGCCGGGCAGCAGGTCGTCGCTCACGGCCTCGCGGACCAGCGAGTGGCGGAAGCGGTACCCGTCGCCGTCGGCGGTGGCGAGGAGGATGTTGGCGCCCACCGCGGCCCGCAGGGCTTCGATGAGCTCGTCCTCGCCGAGCCCGGCGACGGCGCGCAGGAGCGGGTACTCGACGGTGGAGCCGCCTTCGGCGACGATGCGCACCACGCGCTGGGCCTCGTCCGGGAGGACCTCGACGCGGACGAGGAGCAGGTCCCGCAGGGATTCGGTGAGTCCGGCCCGGCAGCCGCTCGCCTTGGAGGCGACGAGTTCCTCGACGAAGAAGGCGTTGCCGTCGGAGCGCTCGAAGACCGAGTCCACGAAGCTCTCTTCGGGCTGCGAGGCGAGGATCCCGGCGAGCTGGCGGCGTACCTCGGCCCGGTTGAAGCGGGGCAGCTCGATGCGCTGGACGGTGCGGAGCCGGTCCAGTTCGGCGAGGAGCGGGCGCAAGGGGTGGCGGCGGTGGACGTCGTCCGCGCGGTAGGTGGCGACGACGACGAGGCGGCCGCTGCCGAGGGTGCGGAACAGGTAGGAGAGCAGGTGCCGGGTACTGGTGTCCGCCCAGTGCAGGTCCTCCAGGACGAGGACGACGAGGCGTTCGGCGGCGAGCCGCTCCAGCATCCGGGCCGTCAGTTCGAAGAGCCGGGCGGTGCTCTCCTCGTCGTGGGGGCCGCGGGGGGTGTCGCCGAGTTCGGGGAGGATGCGGGCCAGCTCGCCCTCCTGGCCGGCGGCAGCGGCAGCGAGCTCCTCGGGGAGCAGGCGGTGCAGGGTGCGCAGGGCGGTCGAAAACGGGGCGAAGGGAAGTCCCTCCGCCCCGATCTCCACACAGCCTCCGACGGCGACCACGGCGCCGCGGCGGGCCGCTTCGCCGAGGAACTCCTCGGTGAGGCGGGTCTTGCCGACTCCGGCCTCTCCCCCGATCAGCATCGCCTGGGGCTCGCGGCCGGCGGCGCGGGTCAGTGCGTCGGTGAGCAGGGCCAGTTCGTCGGCTCGGCCGACGAACACCGGGCTGACAGATCTGGTCTCCACGTCGCCGAGCATCGCACAGACGTCCTGCTCAGCGGCACTCGTTATCGGTGCGCTTCTCATCACGCGTCAGTTCGCGCGGGTCGCGGCGCGGGTTACGCGGCGCGGGTGAACCGGCCGCGGTGTCCTCTCACCGCCGCTTCGGGTTCCTGGCTCCGCGCGGAGGCACGGCGGGCCTTCTTGGCCTCCCGCACCAGGCGGTACGCGTCGGCCTCGCGGATGAGGTCGGCGCGGCGGGCGGCTGCGATCTCGTACTCGAACATCTCGTACTCCCTGGTTGCGTTGCTCGGGCACCTCGTTCGGTGTGATCCGAGCTTCGCGTCCCAGGGGGTACCGGCACATCGGTCGCATGCCGCATCTGCCGGGGGCAGGGGGCCTTAGCCGGGGGCGGCAGGCGTCCCGGGCGGGCTGGGAAGACCTAAGGCAGTGCCCAGTGCACTAGCCGGCTGCCTGCGGGACGGCGAGGAGGAGGTCGAAGTACATGAGGACGAAGAGCAGGATGCCCAGGGCGCCGAGGGCGATGCCCGCCCAGGAGACGGACCGCACCCAGGTGGGGAGGGTGCGCTCGGGGGTGCCGAAGGCGGGCAGGGCCAGCACGAAGACGGCGATGATCAGGGCGAGGGTGGAGAAGATGCCGTTCACCAGGGCGGTGGTGTGCCACGGGCCGACGAACTGGGCGGCGATCTGCGCATTGGCGTCGGCGGCCTGGGAGAGCTCGAGGCGGCCGGTGATGCTCTTGCGCTCGGACACGATGCCGGCGACCCAGCTGCCGCTGAGGGCGACGACGGACAGACCCGCGGCGACGATCGCGGAGGCGGCGGCTGCGACGTGGCTCGGCTGCTCCTCCTCGGCGTGGTCCTCGTCGAAGGCGTCGTCGTCCAGGTCCCCGTCGGTGAGCGCGGTGTCGGCCTCGGTCCCGGCGGGCTGAGGGGTCTGGTCCTTCTCGAGGTCGACCGGGGTGGCGTCCGCCTCGGAGGCGTTCGGGGCGGGGGTCTTGGTGGTGTCCATGCGGGGCACCGTAGGCGGCCTGTCTGAGAGTCTCATGAGAAATGCGGCGGGCCCCGCCGCAGCGGGGCCCGGGCAGGGCTCAGGCGGGGCGGGCCGCGGACCACTCGTGCGCGAGGACGGCCCAGATCTCGGTGCTCTGGAGCACGCCCCGGTGCAGGTGGTTCTCGCGCATGACGCCTTCGCGGGTCAGGCCGAGGCGCTCGGCGACCGCGATGCTCTTCTTGTTCCCGGTGGCGACGTGCCACTCCACGCGGTGCATGCCGCGCCCGTGGAACGCCCAGTCGATGAGCACCCGGCAGGCGGCGGTGACCAGGCCGCGTCCGGCGGCGGCGGGCTCGAGCCAGCAGCCGACCTCGCAATTGCCGGTGGCGGCGTCGAAGGCGGGGTAGAGCACTCCGCCGACGAGCGTGCCGTCGACCCAGATGCCGAAGAAGCGGGTGCCGTCGTTCGCGGCCTTCTCGGCGGTGGTGCGCAGGAGCTCGCGCGCCGAGTCCAGGTCGGTGGCCCGGTCGGGGAAACCGACGAACTGGCCGATGAACTCGCGGCCCCGGTCCATGTGGGCGAGGAACTCCTCGGCGTGCCACACCTCCAGCGGCTTGAGCTGGGCGTCTTCGGCCAGGTCTATCGCGAACATGCGGGGGGTCCTTACGGCTCGTCAGCGGGACACGGGTACGGAGTCAGCCGGCTCCGCGCCGTCCTCGCTCGGCCGCTGTGCGGGAAGTTTCGCATGCGGGCCGCGGTCCGGGGGCTCGATGCTGATCCGGGGCAGCCGCCGGTCGAGCCAGGCGGGCAGCCACCAGTTGGCGCCGCCGAGCATGTGCATGAGGGCCGGGACGAGCAGGGTGCGCAGGACGAAGGCGTCCAGGGCGACGGCCGCGGCGAGCGCGATGCCGAACATCGCGATGATCCGGTCGCCGCTGAGGACGAAGGCCAGGAAGACGGAGATCATGATGACGGCGGCCGAGTTGATGACCCGGCTGGTCTCGGCGAGGCCCACGCGGACGGCCCGCCGGTTGTCGCCGGTCTCCAGCCACTCCTCGTACATCCGGCTGACGAGGAAGACCTGGTAGTCCATCGACAGTCCGAACAGGACGGACACCATGATCACGGGCAGGAAGGGTTCGATGGGCCCCGCACTGCCCAGGCCCAGCAGCTCGCTGCCCCAGCCCCATTGGAAGATCGCCACCACGACGCCGAAGGAGGAGGCGACGGCGGCGACGTTCATGGCCGCCGCCTTGAGGGGGATGCCGACGGACCGGAAGGCCAGCAGCAGGAGCACGCAGCCCAGGGCGATGATCACGGTGACGAAGAGGGGGAGCTTGCCGATGATGACCTCGGCGAAGTCGTCGTACCCGGCCGTCACTCCGCCGACGTGGACCTCCATGGAGGTGCCGTGGCCGGCGCGCGGGACGACCTCCTCGCGGAGGGTGTCGACGAGGTCGCTCGTGGCCCGGGACTGCGGAGCGGATGCGGGTACGACGGTGAGGACGGCGGTGTCCCCGCTCCGGTTGAGGACCGCCGGGCCGGCGGAGGCGACGCCCTCGGTCGTGCGAAGCGCCTCTGCCAGCCGGTCCACGGCGAGCCGGTCGCCGGCTCCCTCCAGGCGGGCGACGACGGTGAGCGGGCCGTTCGTGCCGGGCCCGAACCCTTCCGCCAGCAGGTCATAGGCCTGGCGGGTGGTGGAGGCGGCCGGGTTGTTGCCCTGGTCGGAGGTGCCCAGGTGGAGGGAGAGCGTGGGCAGGGCCAGCACCAGCATCACCGCCGTGGCGACGAGGCCCAGCAGCTTGGGGTGGCGTTCGACGAAGGCCGACCAGCGGGCGGCGAAGCCGGTGGTGTGTTCGGGGCGCGGGCCCTCGGCGGCGAGTCTGCGGCGCTCGCGGCGCGAGAGGGCGCGCATGCCGATGAAGGAGAGGAGGGCGGGCAGCAGCGTGACCGAGGCGGCGACGGTGAGGATCACCGTCACGGAGGCCGCTACGGCGACGCCGTTGAGGAAGTTCAGCCGCAGGACCAGCATGCCGAGCAGTGCGATGCAGACGGTGGCTCCGGCGAAGACGACGGCCCGGCCGGTGGTGGCGACGGCGTTCTCGGCGGCCTCCTCGACGGGGAGTCCGCGGGCCAGGCCCTTGCGGTGCCGGGTGACGATGAACAGCGCGTAGTCGATGCCGACGCCGAGGCCGACCAGGGTGCCGAGCATCGGGGCGAAGTCGGCGACGGGCATCGCGTGGCCGAGCAGGGTGATGCCGCAATAGGCGGTTCCCACGCTGACCAGGGCGGTCGCGATGGGGAGCAGGCTCGCGGCGAGCGAGCCGAAGGCCAGGAAGAGGACGAGGGCCGCGACGGCGACGCCGATGACCTCGGCGAGGTGGGCGGTGGGGGCCTCGGTCAGGGCAATGGCGCGGCCGCCGAGTTCGACCCGGAGGCCGTCGGTCTCGGTGTCCGCGTTCTTCGCCGCGTGGACCACGGCCTTGGCCTGGGCCTTGGGCACGGCGTCGGCCGGGCGGTCGAAGGTCACCACGGCATAGGCGGTGCGGCCGTCGGCACTGATCCGGGCGGCGTTCTCGGGCCCCGGGCCGTAGGGGCCGGCGACCGATCCGACGCCCGGGAGCGCGGCGACGGCGTCGAGTGCGCGGGTCATGCGCTGCTCGACGCCGGGGGTGCGGACGCTCTGGTGCTCGGGGGCCCGCCACACGATGGTGTCGGTGTCTCCGCCTTGGCCGTGGAAGCCCTCGCGGAGCAGGTCGTGCGCCTTGCCGGACTCGGTGCCGGGGACCTCGTAATCGTTGGAGAACGCCGCTCCGGCGGTCGCGGCGGCGGCCGCGGTCCCCCCGAGGGCGAGCAGCCAGATCAGGACGGCGAGGAGGCGGTGCCGCATGCACCACCGTGCGATCGCTGCCAACGGACGTGCTCCCTGATGGTTCGGATCTTTACCGGGAGACGGCCCGTCGCAAAGAAACGCGTGAACTTGTGCGGCCCGGCCGGAGGTCCGGAGGATCGCCCCGGGTCCGGCCAAGATGGTCTACACCTCAACGATCGCAGCGTTTCGTGATCGTTGGCCCCTTTGGTGTGCATTGTCACAGGGGTCCGGGAGGTGCGGGACCCCGGTCACCGTGAGGTCGGGACGGAGGGCTCGCGGTCGTCGTGCCGATGGTCCCGGTCGTCGGGCTCGTCGACCCGGTAGCCCGGGATCGAGGGCCATCTGACGGTGAGGACGACGGCGTCCTCCTCCGCGTACCAGGAGTGGTCGACGCCCCGCCCCCACAGGACGTAGTCGCCCTGCTCGCCGAGGACGACGGTCCGCCCGGGGAACTCCAGCCGGAAGCGGCCGCTGATCAGCACCAGCAGGGCGGTGCGCTTTTCGGCGGTGGCCCAGCGCTCCCGCTGGTCGCCCTTCGGGTGGACGCCCCACTTGATCTCCACGTCCTCGCTGTGGCGGGGGTCGGAGGGGTCCTTGAAGTGGCCGAGGAGCCAGCCGCGGTCGGCCGCCGCGTCGGGGGTGGCCTTGCCGGTGTAGATGGTGGAGTCGTCGTTCACGGGGGTGAGGCTAATGCAGTTGTGCGGCCCGGTCCGACACTGGTCAGCTGGGGGGATGACCATGGATCACGAGGAACTCCTGAAGGTACGGGCCGAGTACGACGCCCGGATGCGCCGCGACGCCCAGCCCGACGCGGCGGCGGCCCGCGTGGAACGGGTGGGCGGGGTCGTCCGCCAGACCGTCCCCGGCCTCGGCTGGAACGGGGTGCTCTGGTCGGACCTCGACGAACGCACCGCGGACGCCCGGATCGCGGCCCAGATCGCGCACTTCGCGGGGCTGGGGACGGCGGAGTTCGAGTGGAAGCTCTACGACCACGACCGGCCCGCGGACCTGGGGGCACGCCTGCGGTCGGCGGGCTTCGTACCCGAGCCGCCCGAGACGCTGATGGTGGGCAGGACGGCTGATCTCGCCGCCCTGCCGGTGGAGCCGCCGGAGGGGATCACCCTGCGGGTGGTGACCGACGAGGCGGGCGTGGACCTGATGATGGACGTGCACGCGCGGGCCTTCGGCACCGAGCGACCCCGGATCCGGGAGCAGCTGCTGAGCCGGCTGCGGGAGGAGCCCGACACCATCGCGGCCGTCGTGGCGATGGCGGGCGACACCCCGGTCAGCGCGGCCCGGATGGAGATGCGGCCCGGCACCCCGTTCGCCGGGCTCTGGGGCGGGGGCACGGACCCTCGGTGGCGCGGCCGCGGCATCTACCGCCTGCTGGTGGCCCACCGGGCCCGCCGGGCAGCGGAGCTGGGCATCCCGTACCTCCAGGTGGACGCGTCGGCGGACAGCCGCCCGATCCTGGAGCGGCTCGGCTTCGGTGTGCTGGGGGTGACGACGCCGTACGTGTGGACGGCCGGGTGATCCAACGGCTTCCGCCGCACGGGAGCACGGGGCAGGATCACAACCATGGAACGCACGGAACGCACGGAACGCACGGAACGCACGGAGCGCACGGAGCGCACGGGACAAGCGGAACACGCGGGCCGCACGGAACGCACGGGACAAGCGGAACACACGGGCCGCACCGAACGCACGGAGCGGACGGGACCGCCCCTGACCGGCAACGAGCGTGACACGCTGCGCGCCTACCTCGACTACCACCGGGCCACCCTCGCCTGGAAGTGCGACGGCCTGACCGACGAGGAACTGCGCCGGCCTTCGACGCCGCCGTCCGCCCTCACCCTCCTGGGCCTGGTGCGGCACATGGCCGAGGTCGAGCGCCACTGGTTCCGCCGCACCCTGAACGGCGAGCAGCTGCCCCACCTCTGGTCCGACACCCACGACTTCCAGGCCGCCTACGACGCCACCGGGGCCACCCGCCAGGAGGCGTTCACGGCCTGGGAGGCCGAGGTCGCGCACGCCCGCCGGATCGAGGCCGCCGCCGAGTCCCTCGACGTGACGGCCTTCGTGGCCAGTTGGAAGGAGGAGGCCTCGCTGCGGCTGGTCATGCTCCACCTGATCCACGAGTACGCCCGGCACAACGGCCACGCCGACCTTCTGCGCGAGGCCATCGACGGCGCCACCGGGGCGTGACGGGGACCAGCCCTCGCCCTCTATAGTTAGGGAAGCCTAACCTAATGACTGGGGGACGAGTGTGAGCCTTGTGACCGACCCGGACGCCTGTGCCTTCGAGCTCTACCGGGACAACTGGGGCATCCCCCACCTCCGTGCCGACGACGCCCTCGCCCTCGCCTACGCCCAGGGCCGCGTGACCGCCCTCGACCGCGCCTGGCAGTTGGAGGTCGAACGCCACCGCGCCCAGGGCTCCAGCGCCTCCTTCCTCGGCGCGGACTGCGTGCCCTGGGACCGGTTCGCCCGCCAGAGCCGCATCGGCGACACGGCCCGCCGCTGCTACGAGGCCCTGGACGCCGACGATCCGGAGACGGCCGCCTGGGTCCGCGCGTACGTCCGCGGCGTCAACGACGGACTCGCCGCAGGCGCCGCCCGCGACGCACGCTTCGCGCGCACCGGCCTGACCCCCGCCCCCTGGGAGCCCTGGATCCCGCTGGCGATCTGGACCGCCACGCACATCCTGTTCGCCGGCTTCGCCACCAAGCTGTGGCGCGAGCGCGTGGCCCGAGCCCTCGGCGAGGACGCCGTCACCCTCTTCGCCACCGACGGCCCCGGCACCGCCGGCAGCAACGGCTGGCTGGTGCCGGGCGACCGCACCACCAGCGGCGCGGCGATCATCGCGGGCGACCCGCACCGGTTCATCGAGGATCCGGGCGTCTACCAGCAGATACGCCTTTCCTGCCCGGAGTACGACGTCCTCGGACTCGCCGTGCCCGGCGTCCCCGGCCTCGCCCACTTCGGGCACACCGGCACCGCCGCCTGGGCCATCACCAACGCGATGGCCGACTACCAGGACCTCTACACCGAGCAGCTGCGCGGCGAGGGCCCCGGCCTGGAGGCGCTGGGCCCGGACGGCGTCTGGGAAGCGGTCGCCCGGCACACGGAGATCATCACCGTGGCGGGCCGCGCGGGCGGCGAGGGCAGCGTGGGCTCCCCGGATGCCGCCGGCGCCCGCGACGTCGAGGTCGCGGTCGAGCTCGAGGCCGAGGTCGAGGTCGAGGTCCTGGAGACCGCCCGCGGCCCGGTGATCGTCAACGAAGGCGGCCGGACCCTTTCGCTGCGCTACCCGCCCCGCGTCCGGCGCGACCTCGGCTTCGCCGCCCTCCCCGCACTGCTGCGCGCCCGCACCGTCGCCGACATCGACCGTGCCCTCGACCACTGGGCGGAGCCCGTCAACGTCGTCCACGCCGCCGACTCCTCGGGCGGCCTGCTGCACCGCGTCGCG
The DNA here is from genome assembly GCF_040651925.1 of Streptomyces sp. NPDC048349. Lineage (NCBI taxonomy): Bacteria > Bacillati > Actinomycetota > Actinomycetes > Kitasatosporales > Streptomycetaceae > Streptomyces > Streptomyces sp. NPDC048349. Next base: position 44,331 of record NZ_JBEZLA010000004.1, read on the forward strand.
GGCGCCGTGCCGCTGCGCGACAACGCCAACCGGCTGCGCCCCGTACCCGCCTGGGACCGGCGCCACGCCTGGCAGGGCTGGGCCGAGACCCCCGCCGAGCCCGTGCAGGGCTTCGCCGTCATGGCGAACGCCCGCGGCATCGCCTCCCCGCTCGGCGTGGAGTTCGCGCCGCCGCACCGCGCCAACCGCATCCGCGAGCTGCTCAGCGGCTCCGCCGACTGGTCGCCGAAGGCGATGGCCGCCGTACACGGGGACACGTACCTGGCCTCCGCCGGCCCGCTGCTCGCCCTGCTGCCCGCGCCGGACGGGCTGTCCCCCGCAGCGGCGGCCCTGCGCGCCCGGCTGCTGGCCTGGGACCGGCACATGGCGGCGGACAGCACCGACGCCACCGTCTTCTCGGCCTTCCGGACCGCGACCGTACGCCGCCTCGCCGCCGATCCCGTCTTCGCGGACCTGGCCGGCGCCCCGACCGGCCCGGAGGTGTTCCACCCCTGGCTGTACCTGGTGCCCCGGATCGGCTACGCCCTCGAAGGCCTGCTCACCACCTCCCTCCTCCCCGGCCTCGACCGCGCCGCGCACGTCAGGGCCGCACTCGAGGAGACGGCGGCGGCCGGCGCCCCCGACACTCCCTGGGCCCAGGTCCACCGCCTCGCCCCCTGGTCGGCGCTGCCGGACCCGGAGGCCGAGTGGCCCGGCCTGGGCGGCGACCACGACTGCGTGAACGCCACCTCGTGCGTCCCCGGGTTCACCGACCTCGCCGCCCGCGCGTCGGCGGCCCGTTACGTCTGGGACCTCGCCCGCCGCGAGGACAGCCTCTGGGCGGTCCCGCTCGGCGCGGACGGCGTCCCCGGCGCACCCCACCACCGCGACCAGCTGCCCCTCTGGGCGCGCTGTGACCTCGTCCCCGTCGTCACCGACTGGGCCCGCCTCACCAAGGAACCCGCATGATCTCCACCCGGCAGCCCGTATACAGCCAGCTCGTGGAGGGCTTCGGCACGGTCACGATCACCCCCGTCGACCCCGCCGCCGACTCGGCGCTGATCCACAGCTGGGTCACCGAGGAGCGGGCGCGCTTCTGGGGGATGGGCGGGGCCGGCCGCGAACTCGTCCAGGAGATCTACGAGGACGTCGACCGCCGCACGACGCACCACGCGTTCATGGCGGCCCGCGACGGGGAGCGGGTCGCGCTCTTCCAGACGTACGACTGCGCCGAGGACCGGGTCGGCGAGTGCTACGAGGTCCAGCCCGGGGACGTCGGCGTACACCTGCTGATCGGCCCGAGCCGGGGAGCGGCCGAGCGCGGTTTCACGGGCGCGCTGGTGGGGACGTTCATCGCGCACCTGTTCTCCGATCCCGCCACCCGCCGGATCGTCGCCGAGCCGGACGCCCGCAACACCAAGGCCATCGCCCTGCTGGAACGGTCCGGTTTCACGCTCGGCCCGGAGGTGGAACTCCCGGAGATCGACCTGCCCGAGGTCCACCTCCCGGCCAAGCCGGCCCGCCTCGCCTTCCTCACCGCACCCGAGCCCCGCCCGGCGAACCGCTGACGGCCCGGCAAACCGCTGACCGGCCCGGCGGACCGCGGACGACGGCCACGGCCCCGAACCCGACGTCCGCTCGACGGCGGCGGCCCCGCACCGGAGTCCGGTGCGGGGCCGCCGCCGTACGTACGGAGCGCCTACTGCGAGACGCCCAGGCGCTCCAGGATGAGCTCCTTGACGCGCGCCGCGTCGGCCTGGCCGCGGGTGGTCTTCATGACCGCGCCGACCAGGGCGCCGACGGCGGCGACCTTGCCGCCGCGGATCTTGTCGGCGATGGCCGCGTTGCCCGCGATGGCCTCGTCCACGGCCGCGCCGAGCGCGCCCTCGTCCGAGACGACCTTCAGGCCGCGCTTCTCGACGACCTCGTCCGGGGTGCCCTCGCCGGCGAGGACGCCTTCGAGGACCTGGCGGGCCAGCTTGTCGTTCAGCTCGCCCGCGGCGACCAGCGCCGCGACCCGGGCGACCTGCGCAGGGGTGATCGGCAGCTCGTCGACGACGACACCCTGCTCGTTGGCGTTGCGGGCCAGCTCGCCCATCCACCACTTGCGCGCGGCGGCCGAGTCGGCACCCGCCTCGATCGTGGCGACGATGGAGTCCACGGCGCCCGCGTTGAGGATCGACTGCATGTCGTGCTCGCTGACGCCCCACTCCTCGCGGAGCCGGTTGCGGCGCACGCGCGGCATCTCGGGCAGACCGGCGCGCAGCTCCTCGACCCACTCGCGGGCCGGGGCCACGGGGACCAGGTCGGGCTCCGGGAAGTACCGGTAGTCCTCGGCGTTGTCCTTGATGCGGCCGGCCGTCGTGGAGCCGTCCTCCTCGTGGAAGTGCCGGGTCTCCTGCACGATCGAGCCACCGCTGCTCAGGACGGCCGCGTGGCGCTGGATCTCGAAGCGGGCCGCGCGCTCGACGGAGCGCAGCGAGTTGACGTTCTTCGTCTCGCTGCGGGTGCCGTAGGGCGCGTCGGGGCCGGGGCGCAGCGACAGGTTCACGTCGCAGCGCATCTGGCCCTTGTCCATGCGGGCCTCCGAGACGCCGAGCGCCTTGATGACCTCGCGCAGCTCGGCGACGTACGCCTTGGCGACCTCGGGGGCCCGTACGCCCGCGCCCTCGATCGGCTTGGTGACGATCTCGATGAGCGGGATGCCGGCGCGGTTGTAGTCCAGCAGGGAGTGGGACGCGCCGTGGATACGGCCGGTGGCACCGCCGACGTGCAGCGACTTGCCGGTGTCCTCCTCCATGTGGGCGCGCTCGATCTCCACGCGGAAGATCTCGCCGTCCTCCAGCTGGACGTCCAGGTAGCCGTTGTAGGCGATGGGCTCGTCGTACTGGGAGGTCTGGAAGTTCTTCGGCATGTCCGGATAGAAGTAGTTCTTCCGGGCGAAGCGGCACCACTCGGCGATCTCGCAGTTCAGCGCGAGACCGATCTTGATGGCGGACTCGACGCCGATCGCGTTGACGACCGGCAGGGAGCCGGGCAGACCGAGGCAGGTGGGGCAGGTCTGCGAGTTGGGCTCGGCGCCCAGCTCGGTGGAACAGCCGCAGAACATCTTGGTCTTGGTGCCGAGCTCGACATGGACCTCGAGGCCCATGACGGGGTCGTACGACGCGAGGGCGTCTTCGTACGACAGAAGTTCGGTGAAGGTGGTCACGGTGAAACTTTCCCTCTCAGCCCAGCAGGACGTCGTCGTCGCCCAGGCGCTTCAGCTCGCGGTACAGGATCGCGAGACCGGTGACGATGGCGGCGGCGGACACGACGGCGTCGACCAGCTTCAGCATGTCCTGCTCGGTGCGGGCCTTGCGGGCCTGCTTGATCACGCTGATGGCACCGAACGCGGTGGTGCCGATCGACAGGTAGGTCCCGGACTTGGACTTCTTGAAGCCCTTGGCCTTGGACAGTGCGCTTCCACTCACAGCGACGGTGCCTCCTCGAGCAGCGGGTGACCCCAGCGGGCGACGAAGGCGGCCTCGACGGCGGCACCGACCTTGTAGAGCCGGTCGTCCTTCATGGCGGGGGCGATGATCTGCAGTCCGACCGGGAGGCCGTCCTCCGGTGCCAGGCCGCAGGGGAGCGACATGGCGGAGTTGCCGGCCAGGTTGGTCGGGATGGTGCACAGGTCCGCGAGGTACATGGCGAGCGGGTCGTCGGTGCGCTCGCCGATGGGGAAGGCCGTGGTGGGGGTCGTCGGGGAGACGATCACGTCGACCTGCTCGAAGGACTTCTCGAAGTCCTTCGTGATGAGCGTGCGGACCTTCTGGGCGGAGCCGTAGTACGCGTCGTAGTAGCCGGAGCTGAGCGCGTACGTGCCGAGGATGACGCGGCGCTTGACCTCGTCGCCGAAGCCGGCCTCGCGGGTCAGGGCGGTGACGTCCTCCGCGGACTTGGTGCCGTCGTCGCCGACGCGCAGGCCGTAGCGCATGGCGTCGAAGCGGGCCAGGTTCGAGGAGCACTCGGACGGCGCGATCAGGTAGTACGCGGCCATCGCGAGGTCGAAGGACGGGCAGTCCAGCTCGACGATCTCGGCGCCGAGCTCCTTGAGGAGCTCCACCGACTCGTTGAAGCGCTGGACGACGCCGGCCTGGTAGCCCTCGCCGGCGAACTGCTTGACCACGCCGACGCGCATGCCGGCGACGGAGCCGTTGCGGGCGGCCTCGACGACCGGCGGGACCGGTGCGTCGATGGAGGTGGAGTCGAGCGGGTCGTGGCCGGCGATGACCTCGTGGAGCAGCGCGGCGTCCAGGACCGTGCGGGCACAGGGGCCGCCCTGGTCCAGGGAGGAGGAGAAGGCCACCATGCCGTAGCGGGAGACGCCGCCGTAGGTCGGCTTCACGCCGACCGTGCCGGTGACGGCGGCGGGCTGGCGGATGGAGCCGCCGGTGTCCGTGCCGATGGCGAGGGGCGCCTGGTACGCGGCGAGCGCGGCCGCGGAGCCGCCGCCGGAGCCGCCGGGGATCCGGGTGAGGTCCCACGGGTTGCCGGTCGGGCCGTACGCGCTGTTCTCCGTCGAGGACCCCATGGCGAACTCGTCCATGTTGGTCTTGCCGAGGATCACGACGTCGGCTTCCTTCAGCTTGCGCGTCAGGGTGGCGTCGTAGGGCGGGATCCAGCCTTCGAGGATCTTCGAACCGACGGTGGTCGGGACCCCGACGGTGGTGAAGATGTCCTTGAGGGCGAGCGGTACGCCGGCCAGCGGGCCGAGCTTCTCGCCGGCCGCGCGCTTGGCGTCGACGGCGCGGGCCTGGGCGAGGGCGCCTTCGCGGTCGACGTGCAGGAAGGCGTGGACCTTCTCGTCGGTCGCGTCGATGCGGGCCAGGTGGGCCTCGGTGACCTCGACGGCCGTGAGCTCGCCGGAGGCGATCTTCTCGGCGGTCTGGGCTGCCGTGAGCTTGATGATGTCCGTCATGGCTGTTAGTCCTCCCCCAGGATCTGCGGCACCTTGAATCGCTGCTGCTCCTGGGCGGGAGCGCCGGAGAGCGCCTGCTCGGGGGTGAGCGAGGGACGGACCTCGTCCGCGCGCATGACGTTCGTCAGGGGCAGCGGGTGGGAGGTCGGCGGGACGTCTTGGTCGGCGACCTCGGAGACGCGGGCGACCGCGCCGATGATGTCGCCGAGCTGTCCGGCGAAGTGATCCAGCTCGTTGCTGGACAGCTCAAGGCGCGCCAGCCGAGCGAGGTGGACGACCTCCTCGCGCGTAATGCCAGGCATGCAGCGATCCTCTGGGGGTGGGTGGATGTTCCGTTTCGGGCTCAATCCTATGGGGCCCACCCCCGGACCCACGAAACGGTTTGCCCTCGCCCTGCCCGGAGCGCCCGTACGGAGTCCCGCCCGACCCCGCGCCTCAAACGCCGGCGGGGCTGATTGGTGCGGCACCGTCGAGCGCAGCACAGCCAAAATCCAGCCCCTCCGGCGTTTGAGGAGCGGGGTCTGGGGCGGAGCCCCAGCAGCGGCGCCGCACGCGGCGCGGCCCCGCACACCCGACGGAGTCAGACCGCGTCGGCCTCGGCCGCGGCCAGTTCCGCCGAGATGTCGGCCGGGCGGCGCCAGCCGCGTTCGCCTCGGGCGAGGAGCCAGGCGGTGGCTTCCTGCGGAGGCATCGCGGCGGCGACCAGCCATCCCTGCACCGCGTCGCAGCCCAGGTCCCGAAGCCGCTCCCACGTCTCGTCGTCCTCCACGCCCTCCGCGACCACGAGCAGGCCCAGCGAGTGGGCGAGGTCGACCGTGCAGCGGACGATCTCGGCGTCCTGCGCGTCGACGGCGAGCCGGCCCACGAACGAGCGGTCGATCTTCAGCTCGCTGACCGGCAGCCGGCGCAGGTGGACCAGCGAGGAGTACCCGGTGCCGAAGTCGTCCAGGGACATCTTCACGCCGTGGCCGGTCAGCCCGGCCATGGTGTCCGCCGCCCGCTGCGGGTCCTCGAGCAGTACGTGCTCCGTTATCTCCAGCTGAAGGCCGCTCGCCGGAACCCCGTGCCGGGCCAGCCGCGCGGCCACGGCCCCCGCGAAGCCGGGGGTGTGGACGTCGCGCGGCGAGACGTTGACGGCCACCGGCACCTTCAGGCCCTGCGCACGCCACCGCGCGACCTGTGCGAGGGCCGTCTCCAGGACGTACTCCGTCAGGTGCGGCATCAGCCCGGAGGTCTCGGCGATCGCGATGAACTCGTCCGGGGGCACCCGGCCGCGTTCCGGATGGACCCACCTCACCAGGGCCTCGAGCCCGGCCACCTGCCCGTCGAAGCGGACCTTCGGCTGGTAGTGGAGCTCGACTTCACCGGCGTCCAGGGCCCGGCGGAGATCGCCGAGGAGTCCGAGCCGGTCGGGGGTGTTGCTGTCCCGCTTGGACTCGTACACCTCCACGCCGGTGCGGTCGCGCTTGGCCTGGTACATCGCGACGTCGGCGCGGCGCAGCAGCCCTTCGGCGTCCAGGGCGTGGTCGGGGAAGACGGCGAGGCCGGCGCTGGCCTCCAGGACGAGCGTGAGGCCGTCCAGGTCCAGCGGGGAGCTGAGCTCCGCGACCAGGTGGCGGGCGATGCGCTGGGCGCTGGTGGTGGAGTCGGCGACGGGCAGCAGGACCGCGAACTCGTCTCCGCCGAGCCGGGCCGCCTCGGCGTCCTCGGGGAGTGCCTGGCGCAGCCGGTCGGCGATCTGCAGGAGCAGCCGGTCGCCCGCCAGATGGCCCAGGGTGTCGTTGACCGCCCGGAAGCGGTCCAGGTCGATCAGCACGAGAGCTGCCCGGGTGCCCAAACGTTCAGCCTCGTCCAGGGCGGTCCAGGCCCGCTCGAGCAGCCACTGCCGGTTCGGCAGCCCGGTGAGCGGGTCCCGCAGCTGTTCCTCGGCGCGCGCCCGGGCGATCCACAGGGTGGAGTCCAGCGCGATCAGCGGCACGGCGAACAGCGGCAGCAGGACCGGCTTCGTGACCGCGACGACGCAGATCAGCGGGGCGATCCCGAGCAGCGCGACCGCGACTAAGGCCTGGCGGAGCAGGGCCGTACGGGCGACGGTGGGCAGGCCGCCGCCGCGCGGGGCCAGCGCGATCCACAGCAGGAACCGGGTGGCGAGCAGGTACGCGACCGCCACGAGGACGATCTCGGGTACGGCGTCGAGCTCCCAGGTGGTGGGCCGCCACGGGTTCTCCACGGTCGGCGCCTCGCCGAAGGCGGCCAGTACGAGGGCTGCCGCGCCGATGCCGAGGATGTCCGCGGAGCCGTGCAGCAGCCCCTGCCGCCAGCGGTGCCGGCGCGCAGCCCCGACCAGGGAGACCACCGCGAGCGAGACGAGTCCCGCGGGCACCCACCCGTAGAGGATGAGCACGCCGAGGGTGAGGGCCGCGCCCGAGCCGGTGCCGCCCCACCAGCGGTCCCGGCCCAGGGCGACGAGGTGGCCGACGATGATGCCGGTGAGCAGGGCGAGAGCCCAGCCCACCGCGCCACCGGGGAACAGTGCTTGACGGTCGCTCAGGGCGGAGGCGACGCCCGCGCCGAGCACCACGACGGCCAGGCCCACGACGGCGAGGGAGAGCACGCCGCGCCGCGCCGGTCCGTCCGCACCGGTGCCGAGGTCCCGGCCCTGCGGCGCCCTGGCCCCCAGGACACCCGTCCGGCCCGCCCGCATGGACGGGATGTCCCCGCCGAATTCAGGTGACGGGTCGGCGCTTTCGGTGGGTTTCATGCCCGTCCCTCTCACAGCCGGCGATGCCGATGTCACGCGATGGCCCCGATGTCATGCCATCACGGCTGGAATTGCATCCGGCAGCCGTGCACGACAGGCGCACCCCTCAACAGTAGGACGCGGGAGGGTCCCAGGGGCAGCGGTCGGCGGTGGTTGCCCGAATGCGACCCAGCCATCCTCATCAGTACGGTATCCGCCGAACGGGTGAGTTTGGACCAGGACCCCCCGGTCACCCGTCCGATGATCCGACAGCTCACCGCCCTACGACCAGCCTTGTACCAGCCGTTTACCACCGTCCGCCGCGCCCGGCGTGCGCCCGCCCGTACGGCCGCACGCCATGCAACGGTTCGCCTTCGCCGTTCCCCCGCAGATCTGTCCGGGTGATTGCCTTCCGGCTGTTGCTGCCGCTTACTGCGCTCCGCCGCCGCCGTCCACCGGGAGCGCCGCCTCGCGCGCCGCCTCCGGGCCCTGCTCCAGGAGGACCTCGAACCCGGCGTCGTCGAGGATGGCGAGCTTCAACTGCACGGCCTTGTCGTACTTCGAGCCCGGGTTGTCGCCGACCACGACGAAGGAGGTCTTCTTCGACACCGAGCCGGTGACCTTGGCCCCGCGGCTCTGCAGGGCCTCCTTCGCGCCGTCCCGGGTGTGGCTCTGCAGCGTGCCGGTGACGACGACGGTCAGCCCCTCCAGCGGGCGCGGCCCCTCCTCCTCGGCGGAACCTTCCTCCTCCATCCGGACCCCGGCCTCCCGCCACTTGCGCAGGATCTCCTGGTGCCAGTCGACGGCGAACCATTCCTTGAGGGAGGCCGCGATGATCGCACCGACGCCGTCGGTGGCCGTCAGCTCCTCCTCCGTGGCCTGTTCGATGCGCTCGATCGACCGGAACTCGCGGGCGAGGGCCTCCGCGGCGACCGGGCCGACATGACGGATCGACAGGCCGTTGATGATGCGGGCGAGCGGGCGGTCCTTGGCGGCCGCGATGTTCTCCAGCATCGCGAGGGCGTTCTTCTTCGGCTCGCCCTTCTGGTTGGCGAAGACCGTGACGATCTTCTCCTCGCCCGTCTTCGGGTCCCGCTTGGGCAGGCCGCTGTCCGGGTCCAGGACGTACGCCTTGATGGGCAGCAGGTCCTCGATGGTGAGTCCGAAGAGGTCGCCCTCGTCCAGCAGGGGCGGCTGCGCCGGTTCCAGCGGGCCGGTCAGCGCGGCCGCCGCGACCATGCCGAAGTTCTCGATGTCGAGGGACTGGCGGCCGGCCAGGTAGAACAGCCGCTCGCGCAGCTGGGCGGGGCAGGTCTGCGCGTTGGGGCACCGGACATCGATGTCCCCCTCCTTCATCGGCCGCAGCTCCGTCCCGCACGCGGGGCACTCGGCGGGCATCACGAACTCCCGCTCGCTGCCGTCCCGCAGGTCCACCACCGGCCCGAGGATCTCGGGGATGACATCGCCCGCCTTGCGCAGCACGACGGTGTCCCCGATCAGCACGCCCTTGGCCTTGACGACCTCCTGGTTGTGCAGGGTCGCGAACTCGACCTCGGAGCCCGCCACCGTCACCGGCTCCACCTGCGCGTACGGGGTCACGCGGCCGGTGCGGCCGACCCCGACCTTGATGTCGACGAGCTTGGTGTTGACCTCCTCGGGCGCGTACTTCCAGGCGATCGCCCAGCGCGGGGCGCGGGCCGTCGAGCCGAGCCGCCCCTGGAGGGCGATCTCGTCGAGCTTGACGACGACGCCGTCGATCTCGTGCTCCACCGAGTGCCGGTTCTCGCCGAAGTACGCGATGAACTCCCGGACCTCGGCGAGCGAGGAGACCACCTTGTTGTGCCGGGCGGTCGGCAGGCCCCACTCGCGCAGCAGCTCGTAGGCCTGCGACTGGTGCTCGATCTCGAAGCCCTCGCGGGCCCCGATGCCGTGCACGACCATGTGGAGCGGGCGGCTCGCCGTGACCTTCGGGTCCTTCTGGCGCAGCGAACCGGCCGCCGCGTTGCGCGGGTTGGCGAAGGGCTTGCCCTCCGCCTCCACGAGCCGGGCGTTGAGCTCCTCGAACTTCTCCATCGGGAAGTAGACCTCGCCGCGGATCTCGACGAGGGCCGGGATCCGCTCGCCCTTGAGCCGGTCCGGGATCTCGGCGATGGTGCGGACGTTGGGCGTGATGTCCTCACCGGTGCGGCCGTCGCCGCGGGTGGCGGCGCGGGTGAGGCGGCCGTTCTCGTAGGTGAGGTTGACGGCGAGGCCGTCCACCTTCAGCTCGCACAGGTAGTGGTAGTCCGAGGTGTTCACGTCCCGGGCCACCCGCTCGGCCCAGGCGGTCAGTTCCTCCTCGTCGAAGGCGTTGTCGAGGGAGAGCATGCGCTCGCGGTGCACCACGGAGGCGAAGTCCGTCTCGTAGGCCCCGGCCACCTTCTGGGTGGGCGAGTCGGGCGTGCGCAGCTCCGGGTACTGCTCCTCCAGCGCCTCGAGCGAGCGCAGCAGCTTGTCGAACTCGGCGTCGCTGACGACCGGCTGGTCGTTCACGTAGTACCGGAAGCGGTGCTCCTCGATCTGTTCGGCCAGCAGCGCGTGCTGCTCACGCACCGCCGCCGGTACTGCCGTGTCCTGCTGTTCGGCTGCCATGCCGTGTCCTCCCGTGGCCCGTCTCTCGACCGTCACTCAGGGTTGTCGGCGAGCGACCTCGCCGCCCTGACGCAGTGCGCCTGCACCGCGCGGGCGTAGGCGGGCGAAGCGCCCGCCAGACCGCACGACGGGGTGACCACGACGGACTCCGCCAGAGTCCCCGGGGCCAGCCCCAGCCTGCGCCAAAGCTTCCTGACACCCATGACGCTACCGGCAGGGTCCGACAACGGGCCGTCGGTGCCCGGCACCACTCCGGCGAAGAGTTTGGTACCCGCTTCGACGGCCTCGCCGATGGCGTCGTCCTCGCGCTCCGTGAGCAACGAGAAATCGAACGACACGCCCGCGGCCCCGGCCCGCCGCAGCAGCCCGAAGGGAACCTCGGGGGCGCAGGAGTGCACGATCACCTCGCCGTCGTGCACCGCGAACAGGTCGCGCAGGGTGCCCTCGACGACCTGCCGGTCGACGGCGCGGTAGGTCCGGTACCCGCTCGCGGACCGGACCCTCCCGAGCAGCACTGCGGTCAGCGACGGCTCGTCGAACTGCAGCACGACCTCGGCGCCGGGGATCCGCTTGCGTACGTCGGCCAGGTGCTCGCGCAGGCCCTCCGCGAGCGATCCGGCCAGGTCCCGGCAGGCGCCCGCGTCCTGGAGCATGGCCTCGCCGCCGTGCAGCTCCAGGGCGGCGGCCAGGCTCCACGGCCCGACGGCCTGGATCTTGAGCTTGCCGGTGTAGCCCTGGGTGAACTCCTCCAGGGCGTCGAGGTCCTCGCCGAGCCAGGAACGGGCGCGCTTGCTGTCGCGGCCGGGGCGGTCGCTCACGCGCCAGCCGCTGGGCTCGACGTGCGCGTACATGTCGACCAGCAGCCCCAGCGAGCGGCCGATCATGTCGGCGCCGGCGCCCCGGGCGGGGAGCTCGGGGAGGTACGGGAACTCCTCGAACGAGCCGGTCACCGTCTTGGCGGCCTCGCGGGCGTCCCCGCCGGGCAGCGAGCCGATCCCGGTGGCGCTCGCGCTCATCGGCCCGGCCTGACGGACAGGTCGTTGACCTCGGCGTCGCGCGGCAGGTCGACGGCCATGACGACGGTGGTCGCCACGGACTCGGGATCGATCCAGGCGGTGGGGTCGTACTCCTTGCCCTCCTGGGAGTGCACCTTGGCCTGCATGGGGCTGGCGGTGCGGCCGGGGTACACGGAGGTGACCCGGATCCCGTTCGCCTTCTCCTCCTCGCGCAGCGAGTCGGCCAGCGCCTTGAGCCCGTGCTTGGAGGCGGCGTAGGCGCTCCAGTCGGCGTGGGCGTGCAGCCCGGCGCCGGAGTTCACGAAGACGACGGTGGCCTTGGAGGCCCGCAGGGTGGGCAGCAGCAGCCGGGTGACCTCGGCGGGGGCGATCAGGTTGACGTTGAGCTGCTGGTGCCAGGTCTTGGGCCGCAGGTCCCCCACCGGTCCGAGGTCCACGATCCCCGCGATGTGCAGGAGCGAGTCGATCCGCTCGGGGACCGGCTGCTTGGAGAAGGCCCACGAGAGCCGGTCGGGGTCGGCGAGGTCGCCCACGAGCGCCCGCGCGCCCGGGTAGCGCTCGACGAGCTGCTTGGCCCGGGCGGCGTCCCGGGCGAGGAGGACGAGGTCGTCGCCGCGGGCGTGCAGCCGGGCGGCGACGGCGGCGCCGATGCCGGATCCGGCACCGGTGATCAGGTGAGTAGCCATACCGCCCATGCTCGCACCCCCGGCCGGTGACCCGTGGCCAGAGGCCCGCGGCCGGGAGGTCATGCCGGGGCGGGCTGGAAGGTGCGCCGGTAGGCGATCGGGGAGACGCCGAGGGAGCTGCGCATGTGCTGGCGCAGGGAATTGGCGGATCCGAAGCCGGCCCGGTGGGCGACCAGGTCGACGGGCAGGTCGGTGGACTCCAGCAAGTGGCGGGCGATCTCGAGGCGTTGGGTGGTGAGCCATTGGACCGGGGTCATGCCGACCTCGTCGCGGAAGCGCCGGGTGAAGGTGCGCAGGCTCATCCGGGCGTGGGCGGCGAGTTCGGCGAGGCTGACCGGTTCGGCGAGGCGTTCCAGGGCCCAGGCGCGGGTGGCGGTGGTGGTGGCGACGGTGGGCTCGGGGACCGGGCGGTCGATGAACTGGGCCTGTCCGCCGTCGCGCCAGGGCGGAACGACGCACATGCGGGCCGCGCGGTTGGTGACGGCGGCCCCGTGGTCGCGCCGGATCAGGTGCAGGCACAGGTCCACGCCGGCGGAGACCCCGGCGGAGGTCAGGACGTCACCGTCGTCGACGAAGAGGACGTCCTCGTCGATGCGGACGCGGGGGTAGGCGCGGCGGAACTCGTCGGCGAGGTTCCAGTGCGTGGTCGCGGGGCGGTCGTCGAGCAGCCCGGCGGCGGCGAGGACGTAGGAGCCGGAGCAGATCGACACGAGCCGGGTGCCGGGGCGGATGCCGGCGATGGCCTCGGCGACGGCGGGCGGCAGCGGTCCGCCGTCGGCCAGCTCGGGCATGGCGTGCGTGGGCGGGACGATCACGGTGTCGGCGGCGGCGAGGGCCTCGGGTCCGGCGGCGGGCTGGAGGGTGAAGCCGGAGTCGCTGGGCACGGGGGCGCCGTCGGCGGTGCAGACGACCACCTCGTAGAGCTCCTCGCCGTCCTCGTCCACGGCGCTGCCGAAGACGCGGGAGGGGATGCCCAGCTCGAACGGGGGGAATCCGGGCAGGGCCAGCACCGCCACCAGGTGCCGGCCGTCCGCGCCGTTCCCGCGGGGGGCCGCTCCCCGGGTGTGCTCCTGGTTTCCATCCATGGCCAGATCCTGTCACATAGTGGCCAAACGGCCAATACCACGGGGGTGCGCGGTGCCCGAATCTGGAACACGTCGCCGGGGGAACGGCCCGGCACCTGACGTCAATGGATGGAAATGAGGCGGACTGAGATGCGCGCGATCGTCGTCAACGAGTGGGGCGGCCCGGAGAACCTGGTCGAGCGGGAGATCGAGCGGCCCGAGCCGGGTCTGGGCGAGGTTCTCGTCCGGGTCCACGCGGCGGGCGTCAACCCGGTCGACTGGAAGACCCGGGCCAGCGGGGCCCTGATCGCGTGGGGCGAGGTCCCGATCGTCGGCTGGGACGTCGCCGGCACCGTCGAGGCGGTCGGCCCCGGCGTGACCCTCTACGCCCCGGGCGACGAGGTGTACGGCATGCCGCACTTCCCGCGCCAGGCGGGCGGCTACGCCGAGTACGTCGCGGCCCCGGCCCGGCACTTCGCCCCCAAGCCCGCCTCGCTGGACCACGTGCAGGCGGCCGCGCTGCCGCTGGCGGCGCTGACCGCCTGGCAGGCGCTGGTGGACACCGCCGGGGTCTCGGCCGGGCAGCGCGTCCTGGTGCACGCCGCGGCCGGCGGGGTCGGGCACCTGGCCGTCCAGATCGCCAAGGCCCGGGGCGCCTATGTGATCGGCACCGCGAGCGCCGCCAAGCACGATCTGCTGCGCGAGCTGGGCGCCGACGAGGTGGTCGACTACCGGACCACGGACTTCGAGGAGGTCGTCGCCGACATGGACGTCGTGATCGACGCCTTCGGCGGGGACTACGGGCAGCGCTCGCTGGGCGTGCTCAAGCCGGGCGGCCACCTGGTGACCCTGCCCGGTCCCGACGGCATCCCGGCCGACACCCGGGGCGTACGGGCCTCCTGGGTGCTCGTGGAGCCGGACCTGAAGGGCCTGCAGGAGATCGCGGCCCTGGTCGAGCAGGGCCTGCTGAAGCCGCTGGTCGACACCGTGCTGCCGCTGGAGCAGGCCGCGCAGGCCCACGAGATCGGCGAGCGGGGCCGCACCACCGGCAAGATCGTCCTGACGGTCGGCCGGACGGCCTAGGGTCCGGGCCCCTCCTGCGGATCCGGCTCAGAGCGCGGCCGTGGCCCGGGTGGTCGTGGCGATGGTGGCGGAGCCGACCACCCGGGTGCCGTCGTAGAGCACGATCGCCTGGCCGGGGGCCACGCCGCGGACCGGCTCCGTGAAGGAGACGCGCAGCTCGCCGTCCACGAGCTCGGCGAAGACCTCGGTCTCGCCGCCGTGGGCGCGCAGCTGGGCGGTGTAGGTGCCCGGGGCGGCGGCCGTGGAGCCGCACCAGCGGGGGCGGATCGCGGTGAGGGCGGTGACGTCGAGGGCCTCGACCGGGCCGACGGTGACGGTGTTGTTCACCGGCGAGATGTCGAGGACGTAGCGCGGCTTGCCGTCGGCGGCGGGGTGGCCGATGCGCAGGCCCTTGCGCTGGCCGATGGTGAAGCCGAAGGCGCCCTCGTGGGTGCCGACCTTCTCCCCGGACTCGTCGACGATGTCGCCCTCGGCCTTGCCGAGGCGGTTCGCGAGGAAGCCCTGGGTGTCGCCGTCGGCGATGAAGCAGATGTCGTGGCTGTCGGGCTTCTTGGCCACGGCCAGGCCGCGGCGCTCGGCCTCGGCGCGGATCTCGTCCTTGGTGGTGAGGGTGTCACCGAGCGGGAAGAGGGCGTGGGCGAGCTGCTTCTCGTCGAGGACGCCGAGGACGTACGACTGGTCCTTGGCCATGTCGGAGGCGCGGTGCAGCTCGCGGGAGCCGTCCTCGTTCTCGACGACGGTGGCGTAGTGGCCGGTGCAGACGGCGTCGAAGCCGAGGGCGAGGGCCTTGTCGAGCAGCGCCGCGAACTTGATCTTCTCGTTGCAGCGCAGGCAGGGGTTCGGGGTGCGCCCGGCCTCGTACTCGGAGATGAAGTCCTCGACCACGTCCTCGCGGAAGCGCTCGGCGAGGTCCCAGACGTAGAAGGGGATGCCGATGACGTCCGCGGCGCGGCGGGCGTCGCGGGAGTCCTCGATGGTGCAGCAGCCGCGGGCGCCGGTCCGGAAGGACTGCGGGTTCGCGGAGAGCGCGAGGTGGACGCCGGTCACGTCGTGCCCGGCTTCGACCGCGCGGGCGGCGGCGACGGCGGAGTCCACGCCGCCGGACATGGCGGCCAGGACGCGAAGGGGGCGGGCGGTGCGCGGCAGGTTCTCAGTCATAGCACCGTCCAGGGTACGGGGAACCGTGCGGGGTCAGGGCGCGTTATCGGCTGTGGGGGGGTGGATCACATGGTGGAACAGGGGAAGAAGGGGCCGAAGGCACCGGGCAGGACCCGCAGGGCGGTGCTCTTCGGCGGGCTCGGGGTCCTCACGGTCGCGGCGATCGCCGGGCGGGAGGAGATCGGGCGGGCCTGGTGGCTGGTGCCGGGGGTGAGCAAGCCGCGCAAGGAGGGCGAGCTGGACCACGCCGGCGCGAGCTGGACGGCGGCCTCGCCGGCGAACTGGCGGCTGGCGGACCGGCCGGACGACTACCGGGTCGACCGGATCGTCGTCCATGTCACACAGGGTGGCTTCGCGTCCTCCGTGGACGCCTTCAAGAACCCCTGGCACAAGGCGTCCGCCCACTACATCGTGCGCGGTGACGGCCACATAGAGCAGATGGTGCGCGAGCTGGACGTCGCGTTCCACTCCGGGAGCCGCTCGATGAACGAGCGCAGCGTCGGGATCGAGCACGTCGGCTTCGTCGACCGGCCGCAGGACTTCACGGACGCGATGTACGCGGCTTCGGCCCGGCTGGCGGCCGATGTCTGCCGGAGGTACGGCATACCGGCGGACCGCAAGCACATCGTCGGCCACTCGGAGGTCCCGGGCGCCGACCACACGGACCCGGGCCGCCACTGGGACTGGGACCGGTACCTCCGCATGGTCGGCGAAGCCCTGTCGGTCTAGCTGAGGCCTGCCGTGCGGGCGCGTTCCACGGCGGGGCCGATCGCCGCGGCCAGGGCGGCGACGTCGTCCTTGGTGGAGGTGTGGCCCAGCGAGAAGCGCAGGGTGCCGCGGGCCAGCTGCGGATCGGTGCCGGCGGCCAGCAGGACGTGGCTCGGCTGCGCCACGCCGGCGGTGCAGGCCGAGCCCGTGGAGCACTCGATGCCCTGGGCGTCGAGCAGCAGCAGGAGGGAGTCGCCCTCGCAGCCGGGGAAGCTGAAGTGGGCGTTGGCCGGGAGCCGGTCGTCGGGGTCCCCGCCGAGGACGGCGTCCGGGACGGCCGCGCGCACGGCGGCGACCAGCTCGTCGCGCAGGTCCCCGATCTCGGTGGCGAAGCGTTCGCGCCGCTCGGCGGCGAGGACGGCGGCGACCGCGAAGGAGGCGACGGCCGGCACGTCGAGGGTGCCGGAGCGGACGTGGCGCTCCTGGCCGCCGCCGTGCAGTACGGGGACGGGGCTCTGGTCGCGGCCCAGCAGCAGGGCGCCGATGCCGTAGGGGCCGCCGATCTTGTGACCGCTGATGGTCATGGCGGCGAGGCCGCTGTCGGCGAAGGAGACGTCGAGCTGTCCGAAGGCCTGGACGGCGTCGGAGTGCAGGGGGATGCCGTGTTCGCGGGCGATCGCCGCCAGTTCGCGCACCGGCATCACGGTGCCGATCTCGTTGTTCGCCCACATGACGGTGGCCAGGGCCACGTCGTCGGGGTTGCGCTCGACCGCCTCCCGGAAGGCGTCCGCGTGCACCCGCCCGTAGCGGTCCACCGGCAGGTACTCGACCTGGGCGCCCTCGTGGTCGGCGAGCCAGTGGACGGCGTCGAGCACGGCGTGGTGCTCCACGGGGCTGGCCAGGATCCGGTTCCTGGCCGGGTCGGCGTCCCGGCGGGCCCAGTACAGGCCCTTGACGGCGAGGTTGTCGGCCTCCGTGCCGCCGGCGGTGAAGACCACCTCGCTGGGGCGGGCGCCGATGGCGTCGGCGAGGGCCTCGCGGGCCTCCTCGACGGTGCGCCGCGCCCGGCGGCCGGCGGCGTGCAGGGAGGACGCGTTCCCCGTGGCGGCGAACTGCGCGGTCATCGCCGCGGCGGCCTCCGGCAGCATCGGGGTGGTGGCGGCGTGGTCGAGGTAGGCCATGATCCCCCGATTCTACGAGTCCTCACCGGTGCGGTCCGACCTCACCGCCCGGCACGGGGTTGGGGCCGGGCCCAGGCGGGCCCGCCCCTTCCCCGGCTCACGGCCGCGCGGGTGGCCCCGCCCGGCCGTCGCCTGACGCGGTCCGCGTCAGGAAACGGGCCGCGGAGCGCGGGCGAGCTGGCGGGACTGGGCGACCAGGTGCCCGGCCGAGTCCCAGACCTCCGCGTCCTCCTCGAGGAAGCCGCCGGCCAGGTTGCGGGTGGTGATGGAGATCCGCAGCGGGCCGGGGGCCGGGCGGCGCCGGACGTGGGTGGTGAGCTCCACGGTCGGGGTCCAGCCCATCAGGCCGAGGTCGAAGGAGGTCGGGGGCAGCGCGTCGACCGCCAGGAGCATGGACAGCGGGTCGGCGTCGCGGCCGTCGGCCAGCTCGAACCAGGCCCGCATCTCGCCCTTGCCCGAGGGCGCTCCGAGGGCCCAGCCAGCGGTTGCCGGGTCGAGCCGCAGGCGCAGCCGGTCGACGATCGCGGAGCTGCCGGGGATCGGCGCCGGACCGGCCTCGGGGCCGATGCAGTCCTCGTAGGAGGGCATGACGGGGGGCGTCGCCGTCGTGCGGACGTCGTCGGGCAGGGCCGAGAGGTCGCCGTAGGAGGCGAGGACGCGGATGCGCTCGACCTCGGCGCCGCTCTCGTCGAACTGGAACAGCGAGGCCTGTCCGGTGGAGAGGGTCCGGCCGACCCGTACGACCTGGGTGCGGATCACGGCGGGGCCGGGCACGGAGGAGGTCAGGTAGTGCGCGGAGACGGTGAAGGGGTCCGGGTGCGGCAGGGCCGCGGACAGGGCCCGGCCCACCAGGGCCAGCAGGTATCCGCCGTTGACGGCGGTGATGATCGTCCAGCCGGCGGAGAGCTCAGCGTCGTACACCCCGGGCTCGTCCGCGCGCGCGGTAACGGTGGTGTCGCGGTCGAACTCGCTGTCGCCGATGGTTGCCTGGGCAGCTGCGTGTGACATGAAACCGACGGTACACCCGGTTGCTACTAAGCGGTAGCTTTCTTTTGTTACGGCTCTTCGGACACCGACGAACGGCGGTTCCAGGCCAAGGGCGCGCGCCAGTGGTAGCGCATGGCGAGCAGCCGCAGTACGAACGTGGTGACGATGGCGAGACCGGTGGTCACCGCGTTGAGGACGTCGAAGCCGATGAAGACGGCGACCATCGAGGCGCCGACGACGGCGGGCACGGCGTACATCTCGCGGTCGCGCAGCAGCGAGGGCACTTCGTTGACGAGGACGTCGCGCAGCACGCCGCCGCCGACGGCGGTGGCCAGTCCGAGAGCGGCCGACGCGGTGAGGCCGAGGCCGTACTCGTAGGCCTTGGTCGTGCCCGTCACGCAGAACAGCCCGAGGCCGGCCGCGTCGAAGACGTTGATGGCGCGGTTGATGCGCTGGACCTCGGGGTGCAGGAAGAAGACGATCGCGGCGGCGATCAGCGGAGTGAGGAAGAAGCTGAGCTCGCCGAAGGCGGCCGGGGGGACCGCGCCGATCACGAGGTCGCGGAAGAGGCCGCCGCCGAGGGCGGTGACCAGGGCGAGGACGGCGATGCCAAAGACGTCGAAGTTCTTGCGGACGGCGAGCAGGGCGCCGGCGGTGGCGAAGACGAAGATGCCGGCGAGGTCCAGGGCATGCTGAATCCCCGGTGGGAAGAGATCGTGGAGCACCGGGCCATTGTCGCCTGTGGCGGGGGCCCGCCCTGCCGGGGCTCGGGCCGCCGGGCCGGGGCGGGGGTGCGTGGCGGGGCCTGGGGTACGGAGGACCGGCCTGCTGCTTGGTGCCGGTGTGCGGACGGTACAGGTTCAAGATCCGGGGCTCCGCCCCGGACCCCGCGCCTCAAACGCCGGCGGGGCTGGGTGTGCCGCGGGGCTGGATGTGCCGGCGGGGCTGGAGAGGTCCAGCCCCGCCCGCGGTTTCGGCCGCTACTCCGAAACCGTGACCACCGCGTCCGCCGCGCCCGGCAGGGGCTGGTCGCCCGGCGCCTGGTCGGGGGCGTTCTCCGGGTGGTGGCAGGCCACCTGGTGGCCGGTCTTCAGGGCCAGCAGCGGCGGTTCCTGCGTCGTGCAGATCTGCGTCGCCTTCCAGCACCGCGTGTGGAAGCGGCAGCCGGTCGGCGGCGAGATCGGCGACGGCACGTCGCCCTTGAGCAGGATGCGGCCGCTCTTGGCGCCGCGCCGCCTCGGGTCCGGCACCGGCACCGCCGACATCAGCGCCGTCGTGTAGGGGTGCATCGGCGCCTCGTACAGCGACTTGTTGTCCGCCAGCTCGACGATCTTGCCGAGGTACATCACCGCGATGCGGTCCGACACGTGCCGGATGACCGAGAGGTCGTGCGCGATGATCACGTACGTGAGGCCGAGCTCCTGCTGGAGGTCGTCCAGCAGGTTGACCACCTGCGCCTGGATGGAGACGTCGAGCGCCGAGACGGGCTCGTCGGCCACGACCAGCTTCGGCTTCAGCGCCAGGGCCCGCGCGATGCCGATGCGCTGGCGCTGGCCGCCCGAGAACTCGTGCGGGTAGCGGTTGTAGTGCTCGGGGTTGAGGCCGACGAGGGACAGCAGCCGCTGCACCTCCGCCTTGAGGCCGCCCTCCGGCTCCACGCCCTGCAGCTTGAAGGGCGCGCTGACGATGGTGCCCACCGTGTGGCGGGGGTTCAGCGAGCCGTACGGGTCCTGGAAGATCATCTGGATGTCGCGTCGCATCGGCCGCATCCCGGCGACGCCGAGGTGCGTGATGTCCCTGCCCTCGAACTCGACGGTGCCGCCCGTCGGTTCGAGCAGCCGCGTGATCAGCCGGCCCATGGTCGACTTGCCGCAGCCGGACTCGCCGACGACGCCGAGGGTCTCACCGCGCCGGACGTCGAAGTCGATGCCGTCGACGGCCTTGACCGCGCCCGCCTGGCGCCGCAGCAGCCCCTTGGTGATGGGGAAGTGCTTGGTCAGACCGGTGACCTTGAGCAGCACCTCGGCAGCAGGAGCAGGCGCGGGCGCGGAAGCGTCGGGGGAGTCCGTGGCCTGCTCGGGAAGGGCGGCCGGATCCGTCTTCTTGATGTCGGTCACAGCTTCGGCGCAATCTCTTCGGTCCAGATCCGGGTCCGCTCCTCCTGCGACATGTGGCAGGCGGACCAGTGGCGGGTGCCGTCTTCCTCGACCAGCTCCGGCCGCACCGTGCGGGTCACGTTGCCCTTGGGTACGTCGGCGTACGGGCAGCGCGGGTTGAAGGCACAGCCGCTCGGGATGTTGATCAGGCTGGGCGGCGATCCCTTGACGGGGATCAGGCGCTCGGTCTGCTCCCGGTCGATGCGCGGCATCGAGCCCAGCAGGCCCCAGGTGTACGGGTGCCGGGGCTCGTAGAAGACCTTCTCCGCCGTGCCCCGCTCGACGCACCGGCCGCCGTACATCACGAGGAGTTCGTCGGCCATCTCAGCGACCACGCCCAGGTCGTGCGTGATCATGATGACCGCCGAACCGAACTCCTGCTGGAGGTCCCGGATGAGGTCGAGGATCTGCGCCTGGACGGTGACGTCCAGGGCGGTCGTCGGCTCGTCCGCGATGAGCAGCTCGGGGTTGTTCACCAGCGCCATCGCGATCATGGCGCGCTGGCGCATGCCGCCGGAGAACTCGTGCGGGTAGCTGTCGACCCGCTTGTGCGGCTCGGGGATGCCCACGCGGTCCAGCAGCTCGACGGCCCGCGTGCGCGCGACCTTCTTGTCGACCTTGTGGTGGACCCGGTAGGCCTCGGCGATCTGCTTGCCGATGGTGAAGTACGGGTGCATCGCGGACAGCGGGTCCTGGAAGATCATCGCGATCTCCCGGCCGCGCAGCCTGCGCACCTCGTCCTCGTCGGCGGAGAGCAGCTCCTTGCCATTGAGCCAGATCTCGCCGGAGATCTGCGCCCGCTGGCGGCCGTACTGGCCCACGCGGTGCAGGCCCATGATGCCGAGCGAGGTGACCGACTTGCCGGAGCCGGACTCGCCCACGATGCCGAGGGTCTTGCCCTTCTCCAGGGTGAAGGAGAGTCCGTCGACCGACTTGACCAGTCCGTCCTCGGTCGGGAAGTGCACCTTGAGGTCGCGGACCTCGAGGAAGGCGGTGGAGGGCCGCGTGCCGTCGACGGGCTCGTTGAGAGCTCCGGTCTTGGTGAGATCGGTCATGACAGCCTCACTCGGGGGTCGATCACCGCGTACAGCAGGTCAACGATGAGGTTCGCGGCGACGACGAAGAACGCGGAGATCAGGGTGATGCCCAGGATGACCGGCAGGTCGTGGTCGCTGATGGCGCGGACCGCGCTGTAGCCGAGGCCGTGCAGCGAGAAGGTGGACTCGGTCAGCACCGCGCCGCCCATCAGGGCGCCGAGGTCCAGGCCGAGGACGGTCAGGATCGGTGTCATCGTGGAGCGCATGGCGTGCTTGCCGATGACGACGGGCTCCGTCAGGCCCTTGGCGCGGGCGGTGCGGATGTAGTCCTCGTTGAGGACTTCGAGCATGGTCGCGCGGGTGAGCCGCGCGTACATCGCCGCGTAGAGGAAGGCGAGCGAGACCCACGGCAGGATCATGCCGTTGAACCACTTGCCCGGGTCGTCCGCGAACGTCGCCTCGGGACGTCCGAACCAGCCGAGCTGGTCGGAGAAGAAGGCGATGAAGAGCATGCCCGTGAAGTAGATGGGGAGGGAGACGCCGGCGAGGGCGACGCCCATGGCCGAACGGTCGAGGACCGTACCGCGCTTGAGGGCGGAGACGACGCCGGTGGCGACACCGCCGATGACCCAGAGCACGACGGCGCCGGCGGCGAGCGACAGGGTGACCGGCAGCCAGTCCAGCAGCAGCGGCCACACCTCCTGCTCGGTCTTGAAGGAGTAGCCGAAGCAGGGCGCGGCGCATTGCGTGACGTCGGAGCCGTTGGCGTACGTACGACCCGCCACCAGCCCGACGACGAACTTGCCGAACTGGACGAGGATCGGGTCGTCGAGACCCATCTTCTGCCGGATGCCCTCGATGGCGGCGGGGTCGGACTGCTTCCCGACGAAGTACAGCGCCGGATCCGTCCCGATCAGCTTCGGGAAGAGGAAGAAGATTCCGAAGGTCACCAGCGAGATGACCAACAGCATGACGATGACGGCGAAGATCCGTCGGATGAGATATGCAAGCACTGCGCTCGGCCTGGCTGCGGCCCGGGGGCGCCCCCTTCTGGAGAGCGCCCCCAAGCCGAAACCGCGGCCATCACCTGCCCTTCGTGCCTAGCGGGTGTGGCACTGGAACACTGGAACTGGGACTGCCTGGCTACTGCCGGACGGACGAACCGTTACTTCATGACACCGAGCGACGCGTAGTCGTACCGGCCGTTGTAGGCGTCGGAGGTGTACGCGTTCGTCAGGCGGCTGCTGCGCCAGGTGATCGTCTTGTCGTAGACGAAGGGCAGGTAGACCGCGGCCTCGGAGACCTTCTGGTTCATCGCCTTGTAGATCTCGCCGGCCTTGTTCGGGTCGGTCTCCGCGATGGCGTCGTCGAACAGCTTGTTGATCGCCGGGTCGTTCAGCTCGGAGAAGTTGTTGTTGCCGCTCTGCAGGATGAAGCGGCCGTCGACCAGCGGCTGGGAGAAGCCCTGCCCGGTCGGGAAGTCGGCGCCCCAGCCCATGATGATGATGCCGTAGCCCTTCTCCTTGACGACCTTCGGCGAACCGATGATGCCGGAGGTCTGGGCGCCGTCGAACTGGTCGACGTCGGCCTCGATGCCGACCTGCTTCAGGGCGTTCTGCAGGGAGACGGCCGTGGCGACCTCGACCGGCTTGTTGTTGCGGACCGCGATGGTGGTCTTGAAGCCGGACTCCTTGCCGCAGGCCTTGAGGGCTTCCTTGGCCTTCTCGAGGTTCGGCTTGCCGTCGTTCTTCAGGACCTCGTACGGGTCGTACTTGCCGTCGGAGCCCTTGATGCCCAGCGGGAGCATGTTGGGGGCGATGTCGCCACCGGCCTGCGGGCCGCCGCGGGCGGTCTGCAGGGACTTCTTGTCGGCCGCGTAGATGACGGCCTTGCGGCACTCGATGTTGTCGAACGGCGCGACGGTCTGCGGCATGACGGCGTAGCGGATGAAGCCGGTCTGGCCGTTGTCCAGGTTGTCCTTGTGGTCCTTCAGCGCGGTGGCGCGGGCCGCCTGGCCGATGCCGGTCGCGTTGATGTCCAGGTCGAACTCGCCGTTCATCAGACGCTTGTCCATGTCGTCCGCGTTCGCCATGAACGTGACCGAGATGGAGTCCGGGAGCGCCTTGCGGATGCTGTCCGACTCGGGCTTCCAGTTCTCGTTGCGCGAGAGCTTCATGCTCTTGTTGGGCTCGTACGAGTCGATCTTGTACGGGCCGCTCGAGAAGGGCTTCAGGCCGTACTTGGCCGCGGTGTCCTTCTCCTGCTTGACCGGGCTCGCCGCCGGCATGGCCAGCATCTGCTCGAAGTCACCGTTGGGCGCCGGGAGCTTGAAGATGATGGTCTTGGCGTCCGGGGTCTCGATCGCCTTGAGGCCGAGCTTGTCCGGAGCGGTGTCCTTGTACGGGCCCGGGTACTCGGTCTTCGGGTCGAGGACCTGCATCAGGTAGACCGGGCCGCCGGAGATGACGTCCTGGGCCCAGGTGCGCTCGATGCCGTACTTGATGTCCTGGGCGGTGACGGGCGTGCCGTCCTCCCAGGTCACGTTGTCCTTGAGGGTGTACTTGTAGGTCTTGCCGCCGTCGCTGATCTCGGCCTTGGCGGTGGCGAGGTCGGGGACGAGCTCGGTGCTCTGCTCGCCCGGGGCCGGCTTGTAGCTGACCAGCTGACGGGTGTAGTAGCGGGAGAAGTCCCACATGAAGCCGTAGTAACCGCGCTGCGGGTCCCACGAGTCGGCTTCCTGGGTACCGACGAACTTGAGCTCGCCGCCCTTCTTGTCCGACGCGTTGGCGATCTTGCCGATGCCGGCGTTGAAGCCGCCGGCGGACGCCGCCTTGTCTTCCTTCTTGTCGTCTCCGCCACAGGCGGTCGCGGTCAGCATGACCGCGAGCACGACGGCTGTGCCAGCGGCAAGCCTGCGCTTCGACGTGCGATGGGTAGTCACGATGCTCGCAACCCTCCGTTGTAGTTACGGTGTACGTACGGCTCGGAGCCGGTTCCTGGTGTGCCCTGCGATGGCTAGCGGGAGCCCTTCGGGTCGAGGGCGTCACGGACGCCGTCGCCGAAGAGGTTGAAGGCCAGCACGGTGATGAAGATCGCTACGCCGGGGAAGATCATGAAGAGCGGATCGTCCTCGTAGGTCCGCACGGCCGTGGAGAGGGTTTCTCCCCAGGACGGCGTGGGCGGCTTGACGCCGACTCCGAGGAAGCTCAGGGCGGCCTCGGTCAGCACGTTGGTGGGGATCATCAGCGTCGAGTAGACGGTGATGGGGGCCACCAGGTTGGGGAGCAGTTCGCGGAAGAGGATGTACATGCGGCCCGCGCCGAGGCTGCGCGCGGCTTCCACGTACTCGCGCTCGCGCAGCGACAGGGTCTGCCCGCGCACGATGCGGCCGATGTAGGGCCATCCGAAGAAGCCGATGACCAGCACCAGGACGGCGATCCGCAGGCCCGACCCCTCGAAGCCCCAGAGCTTGCTGGGGATGACGGAGATCAGCGCGATGATGAAGAGCAGTTGCGGGAAGGCCAGCAGCAGGTCCATCACGCGGCTGATCGCCGCGTCGATCCAGCCGCCGAAGTAGCCCGCGATGATGCCGAAGAAGGTGCCGAGCGAAACCGCCACGAAGGCGGACAGGAAGGCCACCAGGAGCGAGATCCGGGCGCCGTAGACGATCCGGCTGAACACGTCGCGGCCGTTGACCGGTTCGACGCCCAGCAGGAAGTCGCCGCTGATACCGCCCCAGTCGCCGGCCGGCAGGCCGAGCAGCGGGTCCAGCAGGTCCTCGTGCAGCTCCTCCGGCGGGTGGCCGAAGGCCTTGACGATCAGCGGCGCGAAGATCGCGACGAGGATCAGCAGGAGCACGATGACACCGCCGGCCAGGGCGACCTTGTCGCGCTTGAGGCGCAGCCAGGCGATCTTCCAGGGCGAACGTCCCTCGATCGCCTTCTGGGGGATTCCGGGGGCGTCCACGGCTGCGGGCTCGGCCGCGCTGGTGTCGTGCAGTGGTGCCGTCATCGTGGTGGGGACCCCTCTCGGCCGACGGTGGCCGGCCCATGCCCGCCGCTGTGGCGGCTTGTTTCTTTCGGCGTCGCTTGATGGTGCGAGTGGCGCGAAATGCGCCTGAAGTGCACGTGAAGGGCTGGCGATTGTCTGGTTGACCGGCCTTCGGTGGGGGGAGTCTTCAACGGCCTCTCAATCGGCCGCCAGACCTGCCGGGGATGTGATGCGCAACCGTGATCTGCACCGCCACCTTCCGTTATCCGAACCGCGCGCTCTGTTGAGCGGTGAAACACCGCCCCTTCGACGCGGAACGGACATCCGGCCCAACTGCCCTTTCGGACTTGGATCTTGGGCACTATCGGTGGATATGCCGAAGGCCGCACCGATGGGTCCGGTGCGGCCTTCGAGATGGTCGTCTCGTTATGCGGATGTCTGGATCTGCGGGCGGCGAGGGGGCCGGAGCGGCTCAGTACGCGGGCGCCTGGCCCTCGCGGTCGTAGAAGGGCCGGGTCTGCGCGCGCAGCCACATCGCGACGGGGTCGTGCTCGTCCGCCAGCGCGACCGTGCACACCGGGACGCCCTCGGGGACCACGCCGACCGACTGGCGCATCATCTCCCGTACGGATTCCAGCGCGGGCGCGGAGGCGTCGTACAGGTCGAGCCCCACGGCGAGGTACGGAGACCCGAGCGCGGGCTGCACCCAGGCGCGGCGCAGCGACCGGACGGCCGGGGTGCGGTGCGCGTGCTGGGTCAGCAGGCCGTAGAACTGCGGGAGCTCGAGGGAGGGCTCGGACAGCCGCAGCGGCCCGGCCGGCATCCGGTCCAGGCCGGTCGCGATCCGGCGCAGGTCGGCCCACGGGACGCCGAGCCCGCCGCCCTGGGCGTGCGGGTTGAGCCACAGGCCCCAGCGGTCCGGGTAGAGCGCGCGGGCGATGTCCCGCCCGGTGACCACCTCGTAGCCCCGGTTCCAGCCGCTGGCGGCCAGCTCCTGGGGGGAGGTGACGCAGGGCGCGTAGCCCAGGCTCTCGACCTCCATGCCGCCGTACTGGGCGTCGGGGGAACCCGGCTGCCCCTGCCAGAGCAGCATCCACAGCCGGCCCTCGCAGAGGGCATGCAGGAGCGACTCGTAGCTCTCATAGCGCCCCGGAGTCACCTGGCGCAGCATGTGCTCGACCTGCCCGGCCGCGGCCGTGCCTGACGCACTCACCCGGTACCCCTCTTCGTCCGCCCGTCGTCCACGCGTACCCCAGCTTAAGCGGCGCTACGGGAGGTAGAAGGGGCGTACGCGCTCACGAATCCAGTCCGTGACCGGGTCCTGCACGGCGTCGAGGAGGATCAACTGCACGGGCCAGGGCGGCGGGACCCGGGTCAGGGCCCGGCCGAGGGCCTCCATCGGCGCGCTGCGCATCTCGGGCTCCCATCCCACCAGGCGGACACCGACGAACAGTTCCGGCTCCCCGCCCTCGACGCTGGCGAGGCAGCGGTGCGCGGCGGCGACCACGCCGGTGGCCCGGAACTCCTCGGCGGCGGCGGCCAGGAAGTCCACCGGGTCCTCCTGCCAGTCCGGCTCGTAGAGCCGGACCCGACCGCCGGTGGACGGCCCGTCCAGCGGGGTCCGGCCGGTGCGGCACAGCTCCGCCACGGCGGGCGGGGGCAGCGGCACGCCGACGGCGCCCTCGGGGTTGAGCGCGATGCCGAGCTGCGGGGGCAGGCCGCGGGCGAACTCGACGGCGGGGGCCACGGCGAAGTCCATGCCGGGGCCGACGCAGAAGCGGAACTGGGCCTCGGAACTGTAGACCGGGACGTACGCCGCCCCGCCGATGTCCATGGTGGGCAGGTCGAGGCCGGCGGAGTCCTGGGCGCCGCCGCCGGGCAGGGGCACCCAGACGGGGCTGCGCCCGAGCACCTCGAGGATCCGGCCTCCGGCATCCGGCTGGCCGAGCGCCGCCCCGAGCACCTGCTCCAGCTCATTCGCGGGCCAGCCGCCGTTGCCGTTGCCTTGCATGCCCCTTGCCTCCGTTGGTTCCGCAGATGTCGTGCCGAGGTTAGCGGTGCGGGTCCGCTGCCGGGGCTCCGCCCCGGAGGTCAGGGGTGGAAGTCGATCCCGGTCGTCGCGGCTGCCGAGCGGCGGTCCAGGAGCGTGACCGAGGCGCAGCCGGCCGGGGGGCGGCCGGCCTCGGCCTCGCGGAGCAGCCGCGCCACCGCGCCCCGGTGGCGGGCGAAGGCGTACGCCGAGACCCGGCGCCCCCGCGCCGCCTGGCCGGACAGCGCCTCCTGCGGGCTGCTGTCCAGGAGCAGCAGGTGCAGCGCCCGGCCCCGGCGGCGGGCGACCGCCGCGAGCAGGCCCCGCACCCAGGCCTGGGTTCCGCAGTCGTGGACGACCACCGAGGCTCCGGAGCGCAGGGTCCGCCACAGCCCCCAGTAGTGCGCGACGCGCACCAGCGGCCGGTACACCGCGTAGGGCAGCCCCGCCGGCATCCGCCGCTCCCAGCGCTCGCGCGTGTCCTGGGAGTCGATCGCGCCGCCCTGCGCGGCCGCCCTCTTGATCAACGTGCTCTTGCCCCCGCCCGGCAGGCCGGACACCACCACGATGTCGCCCCCGGCGAAGCCGAGCCGGCGCGCCCCCCGCGCCCCGGGCCCGCGCAGGTCCCGCACCGCGCCGGTGCCGACGGTCATCCCGCTGCCGGCGCCGGTGCCAGCGTCGGCGTCGATGTCCGTACCGGCGCCGATGCCCGTACCCGTGCCCGCGCACGCCGTGCCGCTGCCGCCGCCGGCCCCGCGCTGCACCGGTACCGGCCCCCCGTCCACGGTCCCCGCGGCCGCCCCCGCTCCGAATCTCCGCACAGTGTTCGCCTCCCCCGAATCGGGTCACCAGGACCCTTGCCCACTGAGTGTAAAGAGACGGTAATCCGGCAGCACCGGTTCCGTTCCGGCTTCCCGGCAGCCGTACGGACTTTCGGGGCCGCACGCCCGATCACCACGGTGGCGTGCAATGATGTGCGCCATCTGGACCAACTGCATACCGGCCGCTTGAATCCGCGCGGGAGAGTCCCGGCACGCCGCGAGGCCGTGCACGGGCGCCGAAGGAGCAAGAACCTCCCTTGAATCTCTCAGGCCCCGTACCGCGTGGATGAGGCAGATCTGAAAAGCGAGCCGTCCCACGGACGGCTCCACCCAAGGTGCAAGCCGACGGTTCCCGGCGACGGGGGCACTTTCGGCGAACCTCTCAGGTTCCGATGACAGATGGGGAGGACCCTCCTCGTCATGTCATGCCCTGGGACTCGGGAGCCACACCCATGAGCACTGCCCCCCGTCTGACCGCCCTCGATGCGCTGCACCGCTCGCTCGGTGCGACCATGACCGACTTCGCGGGCTGGGACATGCCCCTGCGGTACGGCAGCGAGCGCGACGAGCACAACGCCGTGCGCACCAAGGCCGGCCTCTTCGACCTGTCCCACATGGGCGAGATCACCCTGACCGGCCCGGAGGCCGTGAAGGCCCTGGACTACGCGCTGGTCGGCAACATCTCCACCGTCGGCGTCGGCCGCGCCCGCTACACGCACATCTGCCAGGAGGACGGCGGGATCCTCGACGACCTGATCGTCTAC
This sequence comes from Streptomyces sp. NPDC048349, assembly GCF_040651925.1. NCBI lineage: Bacteria > Bacillati > Actinomycetota > Actinomycetes > Kitasatosporales > Streptomycetaceae > Streptomyces > Streptomyces sp. NPDC048349. The sequence goes on from NZ_JBEZLA010000004.1 coordinate 73,324, forward strand.
CGCCTCGGCGAGACCGAGTTCATGGTCGTCGCCAATGCCTCCAACGCCCAGGTCGTGCTGGACGCGCTGACCGAGCGCGCCGCCGGCTTCGACACCGAGGTCCGCGACGACCGCGACGCGTACGCGCTGATCGCCGTCCAGGGCCCGGAGTCCCCCGGCATCCTCGCCTCGCTCACCGACGCCGACCTGGACGGGCTCAAGTACTACGCCGGGCTGCCCGGCACGGTGGCCGGGGTGCCCGCGCTGATCGCCCGTACGGGCTACACCGGCGAGGACGGCTTCGAGCTGTTCGTCGCCCCCGAGCACGCCGTGGAGCTGTGGCAGGCGCTGACCAAGGCGGGCGAGGGCGCCGGGCTGGTCCCGGCCGGCCTGTCCTGCCGCGACACCCTGCGCCTGGAGGCGGGCATGCCGCTGTACGGGCACGAGCTGACCACCTCGCTGACCCCGTTCGACGCGGGGCTGGGGCGGGTCGTGAAGTTCGAGAAGGAGGGGGACTTCGTCGGCCGCGCCGCGCTGGAGGGCGCCGCCGAGCGCGCCGCCACGAACCCCCCGCGCAAGCTGGTCGGCCTGATCGCCGAGGGCCGCCGCGTCCCGCGCGCCGGCTTCGCCGTCGTGGCCGACGGCCAGGTCATCGGCGAGGTCACCTCGGGCGCCCCGTCCCCGACGCTGGGCAAGCCGATCGCGATGGCGTACGTCGACGCGGCGCACGCCGCGCCCGGCACCTCCGGCGTCGGCGTGGACATTCGCGGTACCCATGAGCCGTACGAGGTCGTGGCCCTGCCGTTCTACAAGCGGCAGAAGTAGCCCCGTACGTCGTCTGCGCAGTACCGGCCGTCTCAGTACCCAAGACCGCTGTTCGTATCCACTCCCCCGCATCCAGGAGAATCAGGTCATGAGCAACCCCCAGCAGCTGCGTTACAGCAAGGAGCACGAGTGGCTGTCGGACGCCGAGGGCGGCGTCGCGACGGTCGGCATCACGGAGTTCGCGGCCAACGCGCTCGGTGACGTCGTCTACGCCCAGCTTCCCGAGGTGGGCGACACGGTGACCGCGGGCGAGACCTGCGGCGAACTGGAGTCGACCAAGTCGGTCAGCGACCTGTACTCCCCCGTCTCCGGCGAGGTCGTCGAGTCCAACCAGGACGTCGTCGACAACCCGGCGCTCGTGAACACGGACCCGTTCGAGGGCGGCTGGCTGTTCAAGGTGCGCGTCGCGGAGGAGCCGGACGACCTGCTCTCCGCCGACGAGTACGCCAAGCTCACCGCCGGTAACTGACCCAGGGGATCCTGATGTCCGTACTGAACACCCCTCTCCACGAACTCGACCCCGACGTCGCCGCCGCCGTCGACGCCGAGCTCGTGCGCCAGCAGTCGACCCTGGAAATGATCGCGTCGGAGAACTTCGCTCCGGTCGCCGTCATGGAGGCCCAGGGCTCGGTCCTGACCAACAAGTACGCCGAGGGCTACCCCGGCCGCCGCTACTACGGCGGCTGCGAGCACGTCGACGTGGTCGAGCAGATCGCGATCGACCGCATCAAGGCGCTCTTCGGCGCCGAGGCCGCGAACGTCCAGCCGCACTCGGGTGCGCAGGCCAACGCCGCCGCGATGTTCGCGCTGCTGAAGCCGGGCGACACGATCATGGGCCTGAACCTGGCCCACGGCGGTCACCTGACCCACGGCATGAAGATCAACTTCTCCGGCAAGCTCTACAACGTGGTGCCGTACCACGTCGACGAGACCGGCCAGGTCGACATGGCCGAGGTCGAGCGCCTCGCCAAGGAGTCCAAGCCGCAGCTGATCGTCGCGGGCTGGTCCGCCTACCCGCGCCAGCTGGACTTCGCCGCGTTCCGCCGCATCGCGGACGAGGTCGGCGCGTACCTGATGGTCGACATGGCGCACTTCGCCGGCCTGGTCGCCGCGGGTCTGCACCCGAACCCGGTGCCGCACGCCCACGTCGTCACCACCACCACGCACAAGACCCTCGGCGGCCCGCGCGGCGGTGTCATCCTGTCGACGCAGGAGCTGGCCAAGAAGATCAACTCGGCGGTCTTCCCCGGCCAGCAGGGCGGCCCGCTGGAGCACGTGATCGCCGCCAAGGCGGTCTCCTTCAAGGTCGCGGCCTCGGAGGAGTTCAAGGAGCGCCAGGTGCGCACCCTCGAGGGCGCGAAGATCATCGCCGAGCGCCTGGTGCAGCCGGACGTCACCGAGGTCGGCGTGTCCGTCCTCTCCGGCGGTACGGACGTCCACCTGGTCCTGGTCGACCTGCGCAACTCCGAGCTGGACGGCCAGCAGGCGGAGGACCGGCTCCACGAGATCGGCATCACGGTCAACCGGAACGCCATCCCGAACGACCCGCGTCCGCCGATGGTCACCTCGGGTCTGCGCATCGGTACGCCGGCGCTCGCCACCCGCGGCTTCGGCGCCGAGGAGTTCACCGAGGTCGCGGAGATCATCGCGGCCGCGCTGAAGCCTGCGTACGACAGCGAGTCGCTGGGGGCCCGCGTCTCCGCGCTCGCCGCGAAGTTCCCGCTGTACCCGTCGCTCTAGTCACGGGCTGGAAAGGGCCCGGCCTTGTTTCGCACAGGGCCGGGCCCTTGGTCATCCTCGCCGCAGGGGCAGGGGCAGGGGCTGGGGCAGGGCTGCGGAGCGTGAGCCGGCACCCGCCCGACCCGTCCGCGTCATCCTCACCACGCTCCGGGGCAGCCGAACCGTTCATTTCGCCGCGATAAGCTCGTCTGCCGGACAAAATCCGAAAATCCACCTCTCCTGCCCCCTCCCACCCCACGAGCAGACAAGGGAGTCCGCCAGTGGCCATCTCCGTCTTCGACCTCTTCTCCATCGGCATCGGCCCCTCCTCCTCCCACACGGTCGGTCCCATGCGGGCTGCGCGCATGTTCGTGATGCGGCTGAAGAAGGACGGTGTGCTCGCCCAGACCGCGTCCGTGCGCGCCGAGCTCTTCGGCTCCCTCGGCGCGACCGGCCACGGCCACGGCACCCCCAAGGCGGTCCTGCTGGGTCTGGAGGGCCACTCCCCCCGCACCGTGGACGTGGAGACGGCGGACGACGAGGTGGAGCGCATCCGCAAGAGCGGCCGCCTGCGGCTGCTCGGAGCGGAGATAGGCGACGGGCACGAGATCGCCTTCGACGAGCCGAACCAGCTGATCCTGCACCGCCGGCGTTCGCTGCCCTACCACGCGAACGGCATGACGCTCTTCGCGTACGACGCCGCCGGCACCCCGCTGCTGGAGAAGACGTACTACTCGGTCGGCGGCGGCTTCGTCGTGGACGAGGACGCGGTCGGCGAGGACCGGATCAAGCTCGACGACACGGTGCTGAAGTACCCCTTCCGCTCCGGCGACGAGATGCTGCGCCTGGCGAACGAGACGGGCCTGTCGATCTCCTCCCTGATGCTGGAGAACGAGAAGGCCTGGCGCACCGAGGACGAGATCCGCGAGGGCCTGCTGGAGATCTGGCGCGTCATGCAGTCCTGCGTCGCGCGCGGCATGTCCCGCGAGGGCATCCTCCCGGGCGGCCTGCGGGTCAAGCGCCGGGCCGCCTCCACGGCCCGCCAGCTGCGCACCGAGGGCGACCCGATGATGCACCGCAGCGAGTGGACGACCATCTACGCGATGGCGGTCAACGAGGAGAACGCGGCGGGTGGCCGGGTCGTCACCGCCCCGACCAACGGCGCGGCGGGTGTCCTGCCGGCCGTCCTGCACTACTACACGAACTTCGTGCCGGGCGCGGATGAGGACGGCGTGGTCCGCTTCCTCCTCGCGGCGGGTGCGATCGGCATGCTGTTCAAGGAGAACGCCTCGATCTCCGGCGCCGAGGTCGGCTGCCAGGGCGAGGTCGGCTCGGCCTGCTCGATGGCGGCCGGCGCCCTCGCCGAGGTGCTGGGCGGCACCCCGGAGCAGGTCGAGAACGCGGCCGAGATCGGCATGGAGCACAACCTGGGCCTGACCTGTGACCCCGTCGGCGGCCTGGTCCAGATCCCGTGCATCGAGCGCAACGGCATGGCGGCGGTCAAGGCGGTCACGGCGGCCAAGATGGCCATGCGCGGCGACGGCAGCCACAAGGTCTCCCTCGACAAGGTCATCAAGACCATGAAGGAGACCGGCGCGGACATGAAGGTCAAGTACAAGGAGACGGCCCGCGGCGGCCTCGCGGTCAACGTCATCGAGTGCTGACCGTCCCCTGCACGGCAGGAGGCCCCGGAGATCATCGGTCTCCGGGGCCTCTCCCTTTGGCCGGCCGCTGCACCTTTCGGCCCCGCCGCCCGGCGCATGACGGACCGGCGACCGGGGGGCAGCGCACCGTGGCCTCCTGCGGCCCCCTACCGGTGCTCGGGGTTCGGGAAGTCGAAGCGGCAGCCCGCGTCCCACAGCGAGCGCTGGTTCCCGTGGGCCGGGATGCCGCCCGAGCGCTTGAGCAGGGCGGCCAGGTGCATCAGGTTCCACGACATGAAGGCGGTGTTGCGGTTGGTGAAGTCGTTGTCGGGCCCACCCGAGCCCGGGTCGAGGTAGGAGGGCCCCGGCCCGGCCTCGCCGATCCAGCCGGCGTCGGCCTGCGGCGGGATCGCGTACCCGAGGTGCTGGAGGCTGTAGAGGACGTTCATGGCGCAGTGTTTGACGCCGTCCTCGTTGCCGGTGATCAGCGCGCCGCCGACGCGCCCGTAGTAGGCGTACTGACCGTGTTCGTTCAGCAGGGACGAGCAGGCGTAGAGCCGCTCGATGACCTGTTTCATCACGGAGCTGTTGTCGCCGAGCCAGATCGGCCCGCACAGGACCAGGATGTCGGCGTCCATGATCTGGCTGTAGAGGACCGGCCACTGGTCGCTCTCCCAGCCGTGCTCGGTCATGTCCGGCCAGACGCCCGTCGCGATGTCGTGGTCGACGGCGCGGATCAGCGAGGTCCGGGCGCCCGCCGCCGCCATGACCGCGCGGCTCTTGTCGATCAGGCCCTCGGTGTTGCTGGTCTCGGGCGAGCGCTTGAGCGTGCAGTTCACGTAGACGGCGGTCAGGTCCGAGTAGTCGTAGTCGTCGGCCACGGTCCCAGCCTGTGCGGGGCCGGCCGCTGCCGCCACCGGGCCGCGCCCGTACGGGGGCCCCGATCGCCCGTCCGGAACCGCGCGGCAGGGCGGGCGGCTCGTATCCGGCCGTGGCCGGGAACGGGAACTCCCGTGCCGGACGGGGCCTTTGGTGCGGGAGGCGCCGCAGTGGTCGCACCGGGTGGGCGGCAAGCGGAATCCGGTCGGCTCGTGGCCGGTTCGAGGCGGGTTGTTACCGGTCCGCGCATCCGACTAGGGTCAGCGGGCCTTGGTGTTCGGGAAACCGGTGGGAAACCGGTGCGGCCCTCGCCACTGTGATCGGGAAGTCCGGCTCTACTCCTACGGGAAGCCACTGGGACCGCGCGGGACACCGCACGGCCCCGGGAAGGCGGAGCCCGGGCATCAGCACCCGTGAGCCAGGAGACCGGCCGGGGCGCGTTGTCCATCCACGAGGTGCTGGAGAGGTCTCCCCACTCATGCATATAGCCGAGGGGTTCCTACCCCCGTTGCACGCGGTCGCCTGGGGCGCCGCGTCCGCTCCCTTCGTCGTCCACGGCGTGCGGGCCCTCACCCGCGAGGTGAAGGCCCATCCCGAGAGCACGCTCCTGCTCGGCGCGTCGGGGGCGTTCACGTTCGTGCTGTCCGCCCTGAAGATCCCCTCGGTGACGGGAAGTTGCTCCCACCCCACCGGCACCGGGCTCGGCGCCATCCTCTTCAGGCCGCCGATCATGGCGGTGCTCGGCACGATCACCCTGCTCTTCCAGGCGCTGCTGCTGGCGCACGGCGGGCTCACCACCCTCGGCGCCAACGTCTTCTCGATGGCGATCGCCGGGCCCTGGGCGGGCTACGGCGTCTACCGGCTGCTGCGCACGTTCGACCTGCCGCTGATGGCGGCGGTGTTCTTCGGGGCGTTCTTCGCCGACCTCGTCACCTACTGCGTGACCTCCGTCCAGCTGGCACTGGCCTTCCCCGACGCGGCGACCGGGTTCACCGGAGCGCTGGTGAAGTTCGCGGAGATCTTCGCGCTCACCCAGATCCCGCTCGCGGTGAGCGAGGGCCTGCTGACCGTGCTCGTGATGCGCCTGCTCATGCAGTCCAGCAAGTCGGACCTGGTCCGGCTCGGCGTCGCGAAGCTCACCGGGTCCGAGAAGCAGCGGGAGGCCACGGCCTGATGTCCAGGAACGCGAAGATCAACTCCCTGCTGCTGCTCCTGGTCGCGGCGCTGGCCGTCCTCCCGCTCGCGCTGGGCCTGGGGGACGGCAAGGAAGAGCCGTTCACCGGCGCAGACGGGCAGGCCGAGGCGGCCATCACCGAGCTGGAGCCCGGCTACGAGCCGTGGTTCTCGCCGCTGTACGAACCCCCCTCCGGGGAGATCGAGTCGGCGCTGTTCTCCCTCCAGGCTGCGCTGGGCGCGGGCGTGCTCGCGTACTACTTCGGTGTGCGCAGGGGCCGCCGCCAGGGCGCTGCCGCCGCAGCGGCCGCCGCGGGAGCCCCGGCGCCGTCCGAGGCTCCCGCCACGGAGTCGTAGGCGGTGCTGCCGATCGACGCGGCGGCGCACAGCAGCCGCTGGCGCCACCGCCATCCGCTGGAGAAGGCGCTGCTGGGGATCGGGCTGACGGTCACCGCGGTGTGCCTGCCGCCCTGGCCCGGCGGACCGCTGGTCGCCGCGGCCACCCTGGGTGTGCTCCTCGGCCCCGCGGGGGTGGCCGGGAGGCAGCTGTGGCGGGCCTTCCGGATCCCGCTCGGTTTCTGCTTCACCGGGGCGCTGCCGCTGCTGGTCGCGGTGGGCGGGCCGGCCGGGTTCGTCGCGCTGGCCCCGGACGGCCCCCGGCAGGCCGTCGAGCTGCTGCTGCGCACCTCGGCGGCCTCGCTCGGCGTGCTGCTGTTCGCGTTCACCACCCCCGTCTCCGACGTGCTGCCGCGGCTGGTGCGGGCGGGGGTCCCGGCCCCCGTGGTGGACGTGGCCCTGGTCATGTACCGGATCGGGTTCCTGCTGCTCGATTCCCTCGCCCGGGTCCGCCAGGCCCAGGCGGCCCGGCTCGGCACCACCGGCCGGGCGGCGGCGTGGCGTTCGGTGGCCGGCCTCGCCGCGACCTCGTTCGTACGGGCCTTCGACCGCGCGGCCCGGCTCCAGTCGGGCCTCGCCGGGCGGGGCTACGACGGCGCGCTGCGGGTGCTGGTCCCCGAGTCCTCGCTGTCCTGGCGGTTCCTGTGCTGGTCCGGCGCGCTGCTGGCCGGGCTGGTCGCCGTCACCCTCGTGCTGAAGGAGCTGTACCTGTGAGGCCGTTGGTGGAACTGGTGGGCGCGGGCTACGCGTACGAGGACGGGCCCCCCGTGCTCCGCGGGGTGGACTTCGGGATCACCGCGGGCCGGGCGCTGGTCCTGCTCGGCCGCAACGGCAGCGGCAAGACGACGCTGATGCGGCTGCTGAGCGGCGGCCTCAAGCCGGGCTCGGGCGCGCTGCACCTCGACGGCACGAAGGTCACGTACGACCGGGCCGGCCTGACCCGGCTGCGGACGGCGGTGCAGCTGGTCGTGCAGGACCCGGACGACCAGCTGTTCGCGGCCTCGGTGGAACAGGACGTCTCCTTCGGCCCGATGAACCTCGGCCTGGAGGTCGCGGAGGTCCGCAAGCGGGTCGACTCCGCCCTCGCCGCGCTGGACATCTCGGCGCTGCGGGACCGGCCGACCCACCTCCTCTCGTACGGCCAGCGCAAGCGCGCGGCGATCGCGGGGGCGGTGGCGATGGCTCCGCGGGTGCTGATCCTGGACGAGCCGACGGCCGGTCTGGACCCGGACGGGCAGGAGCGGCTGCTGGAGGTCCTGGCGGGGCTGCGCGCCTCGGGGACCACGGTGGTGATGGCCACCCACGACGTGGACCTGGCCGTGCGGTGGGCCGACGACGCCGCGGTCCTGACCCCGTCGGGCATCCGCGTGGGTCCGGCCCCGCTGCTCCTGTCGGATCCGGAGCTGCTGGCCGGGGCGGGCCTGCGCCAGGCCTGGTCCCCGGCGGTGACGGCCCTGCTGCGCGCCCACGGCCTGCTGGCGGCCGGTCTCCCGGGCCCGCGCACCCCGGAGGCGCTGTCCGAGTGGCGGTAGGCGCCGGAGGAGGCGGGGCGCGTCCCTAGGATGGCGTCATGTCGCTCCCCCACGCCATCCTCACCGCCCTGCTCGAGAAGCCCTCGTCCGGGCTGGAGCTGACCCGGCGGTTCGACAAGTCGATCGGGTACTTCTGGTCGGCGACGCACCAGCAGATCTACCGCGAGCTCGGCAGGCTGGAGGAGTCGGGGCTGATCCGGGAGCTGCCGAGCGAGGTGCCGGTGCGGGGGCAGAAGAAGGAGTACGAGGTCCTGGCGGCGGGCAGCGCGGAACTGGCCCGGTGGGTCGGCGAGAGCCAGGACCCCAAGCCGATGCGCGATCCCCTGCTGCTGCGCATCCGCGCGGCGGGCGTGGTCGGGCCGCACGGCTTGGGCCCCGAGCTGCGGCGCCACCTGGAGCTGCACCGGCGGCAGCTGGCGCAGTACGAGGCGATCGAGGAGAAGGACTTCCCGCCGGAGCGCGACGCCGTGGAGGACCGCCTGCGCCGCCTGGTCCTGCACGGCGGGATCGCCCTGGAGACCTTCTGGCTGCACTGGCTGGAGGAGGCCCTGGGCGAGGTCGAGGACATGACGGCCGAGGGAGCCGACCCCGCCTCCGGCCCTGGCACCGGCACCGACACCGGCACCCGGGTATGACCGCGCCCCCGTCCCGGCAGGCGGTACGGGGGCGGCGGGGCGGGACCTACTTGTTCAGGGCGGCCCAGAACTCGTCGAAGCTCAGCAGGCCGTCGCCGTTGGCGTCCTTGGCGGCCAGCACCGCGTCCGCGACCGCGCCGGTGACGTAGGCGTCACCCATGGCCTTCATGGCCGCGCTGTACTCGTCGGCCGTGACGAATCCGTCACCGTTCACGTCGAACTTGTCGAACGTCGCCCGTGCGCTCTCGATGTCCGCCACTGGGTCCACCCCTTCTTGGTGCTTGTTGACCGGCTCAGGGTAGCCGCCGCGTCCACCGGCCCCCGCTCCGGGTTCCACGTTCCGCCCGTCACCGGCACCTGCCGCCCCGTCCGGCCGGGAGCGGCCGCATCCCACCGGGGTTCTCTCGAGCGGTCCGTCCGCGGTCGTCTGCAACGGCACGGGCCGGGACCCCCGCGGGGGTCCCGGCCCCGTCGGACCTCCTCGTCTAGCGGAAGATGCCGGTGTGGCCGAGCGAGTAGCGGCCGGGCTGCGGGTACACGGCCAGGCCGTGCGGGCCGCCGCCGACCGGGATGCGGGCGAGCTGCTTCCCGCTCGTGGTGTCGATCGCGTAGACCTCGGAGTTGTAGCGGCCGGAGAGCCACAGCACCTTGCCGTCGGCGGAGACGCCGCCCATGTCGGGGCTGCCGCCGTCGGGCAGCGTCCACTTCTTGGTGAGCTTGTTCTGCGGGAAGTCGAAGACCGAGATGGTGCCTTCGCCCCGGTTGGAGACGTACATCTCCTTGGAGTCGCGGCTCACGTACAGGCCGTGGCAGCCCTTCCCGGTCGGCAGCAGCTTCGGGACCTCGAAGGTGTCGCCGCTGAGCACCCACATGCCGTGCGCCATCATGTCCGCCACGTAGAAGGTCCTTCCGTCCGGGGAGACCTTGACGTCCTGGGGCATGGCGCCCTCGAACGGCAGCTTCTGCTGGCCGATGACCTCCATCTTCTCGGTGTCGACCTTGAGGAGCTCGCCGGAGAACTCACAGCTCACGATGAAGTAGCGGCCGTCGGCGGAGAAGTCGGCGTGGTTGACGCCGTAACAGGTCACGGGGACGGTCTTCACCCGGTCCATCGTGTGCGGATCGCGGAACACGAGCTCCTTGTCCATCGAGGCCATGACGATCGCGTACTTGCCGTTCGGCGTGAAGTACAGGTTGTACGGGTCGTGCACCTCGACGGGCTTTCCGGCCTCCCCGGTGGCCGGGTTGATCGGGGTGAGCGTGTGGCCGCGGTTGTTGTTGACCCACAGGGTCTTCATGTCCCAGGAAGGCACCACGTGCTGGGGCTGGACGCCGACCGGGATGGTGTCGATGACCCGGTACGTGGCCGGGTCGATGACGGACACCGTGTTGGAGTTGGTGTTCGGTACGTAGACGCGGGACGGGAAGTCCTTGACCACCGGGGAGAGTTTGTTCGGCCGGTCCGCCGCGTACACGTCCTTCGGGTCGAGGACCGGGGGCATTCCGGGCAGCCCCGGCGGGGCGGCGGGGACGGCCTTGGGGGGCTTGGCCGGGCCCTTGGTGCCGAGCGCCTCGGCGGGTCCCTTGTCGGCCGATCCGCAGCCGGCCAGGGCGGCGAGGACCAGACCGGCCAGCAGCACGGCGGCCTTCCGGGGAAGGCGGGTGGTCTTCATGGCGTCAGCAGCTCCGTGGTGGTCACCGCGCGCAGCTTGCGGCGCGCGAGTTCTTCGAGGAGGGGTGGCATCGCGTCGACCGTGTCCGCGTAGCCGAAGTGCAGGCTCACCACCGATCCGGGTCGGATCGTCCCGGTGACGGTGCGGATGACGGCCGCGGCACCGGGCGAGGTGAAGTCGAGGGAGTCCACGTCGTACGACAGGACGTGCGGATAGCCGGCCCGCTGGGCCAGCTGCTGGACGAGCGGGGTGGCGTGCTGGGTTTGGGAGGGCCGGAACCAGGTGCCGATGGAGCCGGTGAGCCGCTTGAGCCGCTGGGCGCAGCCGGTGATCTCGGCGTAGGCCTGCGCCTCGGGCAGGTCGTTGATCGCGAGGTGGCGCTGGGTGTGGTTGCCGAGTTCGTGGCCGCCGTCGAGGATCCGGCGGGCCAGGTCCGGGTGGGCGTCGAGCCAGCTGCCGATCGCCAGAACGGTGATCCGCGCGCCGGCCTTCTCGGCCGCGGCCAGTACCGCCCGGGCGGTGGCGGGGTCCCCGTTCCCGTGGAAGGTCAGGGCGACCCGGGGGCGGTCGCGCGGGCCGTGGGCGATCTCGACGGGCTGCCCGGCGTAGCGGCGCGGGTGGGCGGGGGCCGGTCCGGCCGGCCTGGCCGGGCGGGCGGGGCCGGGGGGCGGGGCGGTGGGCGCGGCGGCGGGGCGGCCCGATCCGCAGGCGGCGGTGAGGCCGGCCACGGCGACGGCGGCCGTGGCGTGACCGCCCGCGCGCAGGACCGCGCGGCGGCCTGGATGTGAGAGCACCTGCCCATTTAAGGGGTGGAAGGCCCGGAAGGTAATGATTGACCCAATTCAGGACGTTCGCCGAAGTCGGTCGACCAGGGGCCTGTTCGCTATGTGATCAACGATTTACACCGAGCATTCGATAGTTATTCATCGAATACGAGGCGAGTGGCTCAACTCACCTAAGATTTAGCTAGAAACTCTCACTATTTGCACACTTTTGTCCGAGTTGGGACTTTTGGCGTTCGGGGCCGCGTCTGCCATAGTCGGAACCACGACTTCCCCTTGACCCGAGCGAAGTCCCCACGCCGAGAATCACACCCCATCGATTCTCGGCGCACCCATGAAGCCCCCGCACCGCCCCACACCGGCGACCAGGGGGCTTCAGGCGTTCTGGCGGTCGGCCACGCGCATCTCGAACCAGGTGATCTTTCCGCGCGGCAGCAGGTCGGCGCCCCAGCGGTCGGAGAGTTTGTCGACGAGGAAGAGCCCCCGCCCGGTGGTGTCCAGCTCGTGGACCGGCATCAGGCAGGGCAGCCCGCGCGAGGGGTCGCGCACCTCCACCCGGATCCAGCCGCGCCGCCGGAGCATGCGTAAGCCGAAGGAGCGGGCCCCCGTGTGCCGGACCGCGTTGCCGACGAGTTCCGAGACGAGCAGGACCGCGTGCTCGGAGATCTGGGGGGAAAGTCCCCACAGCCGTATCACCACGCACTGGGTGAGCCTGCGCGCGGTGCCGGCCGATTCCGGCATGGACGGCAGGATCACTTCCGCCTCGGCCGGGTTCCCGTACAACTCCATTGCCTTGAGGCCCTGTTCGTCCTCAAGTGCCGCCGTGAGCCGTACGGCCGAAGCGCTGCTGCGCTGCCGCGGCTGTTCCACACCCTCCAGGCCCGCCATGCACCCATCATGGAGGGCCGAACTCCCCCTCCGGGCCGTTCCACGGGAAAAGCCCCTGCGGAATCAACCATTCCGCAGGGGCCTCCTGTCATATGCGAACGGCAAGGCGAGGTCGGACGTACCGCTGTGACCAGCAGTGACGCAGCGCTGGGAACCGATCACGGTGAGTGGATCACCGAATCTGCTTAAGGCTGCCTTAAGGCCTGGCTAATCCACCCGCAGGGGTCACACGAACTTGGCCTTGCCGGGACCCTCTTCGACGAAGCTGCGCATGCCGCGCTCACGGTCCTCGGTGGCGAACAGGCCCGCGAACCAGTTGCGTTCGATGGTGAGCCCGGTGTCGATGTCGGCCTCCAGCCCCGCGTCCACGCACTCCTTGGCGGCGCGCAGCGCGATCGCCGGGCCCTGGGCCAGCTTGGCGGCCCAGGCGTGCGCCTGCTCGTACACCTCGGCCGCGGGGACCACCCGGTCCACCAGGCCCAGTGCGAGCGCCTCTTCGGCCTTGACCATGCGCCCGGTGAAGATGAGGTCCTTGGCGCGGGAGGGGCCGATCAGGCGGGACAGTCGCTGGGTGCCTCCGGCGCCCGGGATCAGGCCGAGCAGGATCTCGGGCTGGCCGAGCTTCGCGTTGTCGGCGGCGATCCGGTAGTCGGCGCAGAGCGCGAGCTCGCAACCGCCGCCCAGCGCGTAGCCGGTGACGGCGGCGACGACGGGCTTGGGGATGCGGGCCACGGCGGTGAAGGCGTCCTGCAGCGCGCGGGACCGGGCGACCATCGCCGCGTGGTCCATCGCCTGCATCTCCTTGATGTCCGCGCCCGCCGCGAACACCTTCTCGCCGCCGTAGATGATCACCGCGCGGACGTCGGCCCGGTCGGTCGCCTCCACCGCGAGCTCGCGCAGCCGGTCCTGGGTGGCGATGTCCAGGGCGTTCATGGGCGGCCGGTCCAGGCGGAGGGTGCCGACGCCTTCGGAGACTTCGAGAGAGATGGTCATACGGGGAAGGTTAGCGCCGGTTAACAGGAAGCGGCCCGGTGCTGTGGGTCACAGCACCGGGCCGCCCGGGACTACGGACGGGGGACTATTTGATCCACTCCGCCCAGTCCATGTTCCAGCCGTTGAGGCCGTTGTCCGGGGCGATCTGCTTGTCCTTGGAGTTCTTCACGATGACCACGTCGCCGATCAGCGACTCGTTGAAGAACCAGGCGGCGGGCTGGTTGTTGTCACCGGCGCCGCGGACGTCCTTGAGGCCGACGCAGCCGTGGCTGACGTTCTCCGAGCCGAAGGTGCCCGAGGAGGCCCAGTAGTTGCCGTGCACGAAGGTGCCCGAGTTCGACAGGCGCATCGCGTGCGGCACGTCGGAGATGTCGTACTCCCCGCCGAAGCCGACCGTCGCGCCGTTCATCCGCGTGACCTTGTACTTCTCGCTGATGACCATCTGCCCGTTGTACGTGGTCGTCGACGGGGCGCCCGCGGTGATCGGGATGTTCTTGAGCACCTGGCCGTCGCGGACGACCTGCATCTGCTTCTCGCTCGCGTCGACCGTCGAGATCTGCGAGCGGCCGATGGTGAAGGTGACCGTGCGCGTCTGCTTGCCGTAGACGCCGGGGCGGCCTTCGACTCCGTCGAGGGCGAGCTTCACGGTGACCTTGGTGCCCGCGGCCCAGTACTTCTCGGGGCGGAAGTCGAGGCGGTCGTTGCCGAACCAGTGGCCCTCGATCGGCACGGCCGGCTCGGCCGTCACGGTGATGGCCTTCTCGACGGCCTCGGGGTTGGTGATGCCGCGGGTGAAGTTGATCGACACCGGCATGCCCACGCCGACGGTGGAGCCGTCCTCGGGCGTGTAGTGCCCGATGAAGGTGTTCGTCGGGGTCAGCGTGGTGAAGGTGGTGTCCTTGGCGGACTCCCGGCCGGCCTCGTCCTTGGCGACCGCGTGCACCTTGTACTCGGTGGCGGAGGCCAGGTGGCGGGAGGGCTCCCAGCTCGCGCCGTCGTCGGCCAGCTTGCCCTCGACCGCGTTGCCCTTGGTGTCGGCGACGGTCACCGTGGTGAGCTTGCCGCCGGTGCTGGTTATCTTCAGGACGCCGCTGGTGGCGACCTCCTTGGCGCCGTCGTCCGGCTTGACGTTGACCACGGCCTTGGACGCCTCGGTGCCGGTCTTGCCACCGCCCCCGGCGTTGTCGCTACCGCTGCCGCTGCCGTTGTTGCCTCCGCCGCCGCCGCTGCACGCGGTGGTCAGCAGCAGGGCGGCCCCCAGCAGAAGGGCCGGCAGGCCGGTGCGGACGCGGCCGCGTATCGGCTGCAGGTTCACTCGTGTTCTCCCCATGTCCCCCGCGCGCGGGCAGTCGCGCGCTTGTCGACAGGAAATCACATGGGGAGAACACGAAAAGCCACGGTCATGTCACCGTTCCGTCCCAAGTGGCGGGGGGTCAGGCCAGGGCGGAACCCGCGACCCAGTCCGCCCAGGACATGTTCCAGCCACCCAGGCCGTTGTTCGGGGCCACCGTCTTGTCCTGCGAGTTGACGACCTCCACCACGTCACCGACCAGGGTCCGGTCGAAGAACCAGCCGGCCGGGGTGTCGGACCCACCGCCCTTGTCGTCGCGCAGGCCCACGCAGCCGTGGCTCACGTTGGCGGAGCCGAAGGTGTCGGGGCTGGCCCAGTAGTTGCCGTGCAGGAAGGTCCCGGACGAGGTCAGCCGCATGGCGTGCGGGACGTCGGGGATGTCGTACTCCCCGCCGAAACCGACGGTCTGACCGTTCATGCGGGTGACGTCGAAGAGCTCCATCACCACCATCTTCCCGTTGTAGGTGGTGCTCTTGGGCGCTCCCGCGGTGATCGGCAGGGTCTGCAGCAGCTCACCGTCCCGGCGGACCTCCATGGTGTGCGCGGCCGCGTCCACGGTGGAGATCTGGGAGCGGCCGACGGTGAAGGTGACCGTCTTGTCCTGGATCCCGTACGAGCCGGGCGCGCCCTCGACGTCGCGCAGGTTCAGCCTCACCGTGACCTCGGTGCCGGCCTTCCAGTACGTCTTGGGCCGGAAGTCGAGCCGCTCCTTGCCGAACCAGTGGCCCACGACCTCGACCGGCGGCTTCGAGGTGACGGTGATGGCCCGCTCCACATCGGCGCGTCGCGCGATGGCCCGGCTGAAGTTGAAGGAGACGATCATGCCGGTGCCGACGGTGGAGCGGTTCTCCGGCTTGAAGTAGCCGATGAAGCGCTCCTCGGGAACGTAGGTGGTGAAGGTGGTGTGGCGGGCCTGGCGGCGGTCGTGTCCGTCGAGTGCGACGACGTCCACGGTGTACTTGGCGGCGAGCGAAAGCCGAGCGGCCTGCGGCTCGGGACTCCAGCTGAGCCCGTCCTCGGCGATCGCGCCCGGCACCCGCTCCTCCTGCGCGTCCTCCACCTTGGTGACCACCACCCGCTCCAGCCGGCCCTCGGGGACGGTGACGCCGAGGCGGGCGTCGGCGGGCACGCCCTTGGCGTTGTCGTCGGGGGTGATCCGGATGGCCTCGTCCGGCGAGCGGGGTTTGCCGGGCAGCGCGATCTCGACCGGGGAGCGGCCGTCCTCGGTGCATCCGGCCAGGCCGCCGAGCAGGCCCGCCCATGCCGCCACGGCGGCCAAGCCCGCCCCTGCCCGCCTCGTCAGAAGTGTCACGTTCCCTCCAACGACCGGGCCCCTCCGGGGGAAACGTGAGCGGCGCGCACGTTCCGGGCGGAACTGTCCGGGCAGAACAGTGGGAAGGACCAGGCGGAGACCGCTTGGACGGGGGCGGGCCCAGGCCGGGACGCCGGGGCCGCACCCCCCTCCCCCGCAGGTACCCAGGAGCCGTGGAGGCGGGCAGTGTCGAGCGCAGCCGAGCAGGAAGAGGCGGTGGAAGCCGTCGGCAACGTGGTGGACGCCGCGAACGCGGTGGACGCCGGGAGCGCGGTGGACGCCGGGAGGGCGGTCCGGGACGCCGGCCGTACCGCGCCCGCGCCCCACGGCCAGGTCAGGGGCCAGGTGTCGCGGGTGTCCGGGCGCCCGGGGCCACCGGTGTGGCCCGGGTCCTCGCATCCCCTGGGGGCCCGGTTCCACCACGGGCCGGACGGGACGGCGGGCACCAACTTCGCGCTGTGGGCGCAGGGCGCGGAGGCGGTGGAGGTGTGCCTGTTCGACGAGGTCGGGGCCGAGACCCGCTGCGCCCTGACCGAGCTCACGCACGAGATCTGGCACGGCTTCGTGCCCGGGGTCCGTCCCGGGCAGCGGTACGGATTTCGGGTGCACGGGCGCTGGGATCCCTGGACGGGGGCCCGGTACAACCCGTCGAAGCTGCTCCTGGACCCGTACGCCCGTGCCGTGGACGGCGAGTTCAGCCTGCCGCCGGAGGTGTACGGGCACGTCCGCGACTGGCCTCAGCAGTACATCGCCGACACCGTGCGCGACGACCGGGACTCGGCGCCGTTCGTCCCCAAGGGGGTCGTGGTCCACGATGACGACGACTGGGCGGACGACGTACGGCCGAAGACCCCCTGGGCCGATTCGGTGATCTACGAGCTGCACGTGCGCGGCTTCACGATGCGACACCCGGGGATTCCGGCCCACCTGCGCGGCACGTACGCGGGGCTGGCCCATCCGGCGGCGGTGGAGCACCTGGTGACCCTGGGCGTGACGGCGGTCGAACTGCTGCCGGTGCACCAGTTCGCGCACGAGGACCACCTGCTGCGCCGGGGGCTGCGCAACTACTGGGGCTACAACTCGGTCGGCTACTTCGCCCCGCACGCGGGCTACTCCTCGAGCGGGACGGCGGGCCAGCAGGTCGGGGAGTTCAAGCGGATGGTGCGGGCCCTCCACGCGGCGGGGATCGAGGTCATCCTCGACGTGGTCTACAACCACACGGCGGAAGCGGGCGAGCTCGGTCCGACGCTGTCCCTGCGCGGGATCGACAACCGGGGCTACTACCGGCTGCAGTCCGACCAGCGGCGGTACGCCGACTACACCGGCTGCGGGAACACCCTGCACGCGGGGCGCCCGCACGTGCTGCGCCTGATCACGGACTCCCTGCGGTACTGGGTGACGGAGATGGGGGTGGACGGCTTCCGCTTCGACCTGGCGGCGGCGCTGGCCCGCTCGATGCACGACGTGGACATGCTGTCGCCGTTCCTGGCGGTGATCGCCCAGGACCCGGTGCTGCGCCGGGTCAAGCTGATCGCGGAGCCCTGGGACGTGGGCTCCGGCGGCTACCAGGTGGGCGCCTTCCCCCCGCTGTGGACGGAGTGGAACGACCGCTACCGGGATGCCGTACGGGACTTCTGGCGGGGCGCGCTGCCCGACGTGCGGGACCTCGGGTACCGGCTGTCGGGGTCGAGCGACCTGTACGCGTGGGGCGGGCGGCGGCCGTACGCCTCGGTGAACTTCGTGACCGCGCACGACGGTTTCACCTTGCGCGACCTGGTGTCCTACGAGCGCAAGCACAACGACGCGAACGGGGAGGCGGGCCGGGACGGGACGAACGACAACCGGTCGTGGAACTGCGGGGTGGAGGGCGATCCGCCCGAGGGCACGGACCCGCGGATCGCCGCGCTGCGCCGCCGGCAGCTGCGCAACCTCCTCACCACCCTGCTGCTGTCGACGGGGGTGCCCATGCTCGTCGCGGGGGACGAGTTCGGGCGCACCCAGGGCGGCAACAACAACGCGTACTGCCAGGACAACGAGACGGGGTGGGTCGACTGGTCGCTGCTGGAGGATCCGGCGTGGCGGGAGCTGTTCGCGCTGACCGCGCGGCTGATCTCGCTGCGCCAGGCCCATCCGGTGCTGCGGCGGCGGGCGTTCTTCTCCGGCCGTCCACAGGGGGTGGACGGGCTGCGGGACCTGGCCTGGTTCACCCCGGCGGGGGCGGAGATGACGGAGCGGGACTGGTACGCGCCGGCGGCGGCGCTGGGGATGTACCTGTCGGGGCGGGACATCCCGGGCCGTGACGAGCGGGGCCGGCAGGTGACGGACGACAGCTTCCTGGCCCTGCTGCACACCGGGGACCGGCCGGTGGCGTGGGTCCTGCCGGGGCCGCCGTGGGCGGAGGCGTACGAGCTGGTCCTGGACACCTCGCGCGAGGACCAGTCCGAGGCCCCGCTCACCCGCCACCGCGGCGGCGGGACCCTGACGGTCCCGGCCCGTTCGGTGCTGCTGCTGCGGGTGGCGGGCTAGCTGGACCAGGGGGCCCCGGTCTCGACGTGGAGCAGCATCCGTTTGAGGAGGGCGGAGAGGGCCGCCTGTTCGGCGGGGGCGAAGGGTGCGAGCATCGCCTGCTCGGCGACCCCGCGCAGCCGCATGGCCGCGGCCCAGCGGCTGCGGCCCTCTTCGGTGAGCTCGACGTCGACGCGGCGGCGGTCCCCGGCCACGCGCAGGCGGCGGATCAGGCCGGACTTCTCCAGGGTGTCCAGGCGGCCTGTCATTCCGGCGGGCGAGAGGAGGAGTTCGGCGGCGAGTTCGGAGGGGGTGGCCCGGGCGTCGGCGCCGCGGGAGGCGAGGCGGTGCAGGGTCTCGAACTCGAAGGCCTGCAGCCCGGTCTCGGCCAGCGCCCGGTCCTTGGCGTGGCCCACGTGCTTGGCGAGGAGCTGGATGCGGGTGATGACCTCTTCGGTGCCCACGTCGAAGGGGACGATGCCGCTCCAGCGGGCGATGTGCCGGTCGACCGAGTCCTCTGCGTCCATGGGCGCAGTATCGCACCGGGCCGACCGTATTTCGTTGACGAATAATTCGCTGACGAAATACATTGCCCGTCATGACCCCGACCATCCGGCGGCTGGTGGCCGGCCGCACCTTCGCGGCCTTCGCCACGGCCCTCATCCCCACCACCCTGACACTGGCGCTCGTGCGCACCGGTTCCGCCGGGGACCTGGGACTCGTGCTCGCCTGCGAGTTGCTGCCGATGCTGCTCCTGCTGCCCGTCGCCGGGGTGGCGGCCGACCGGTTCCCCGCCCGGCGGGTGGTGCTCGTGGCCGACCTCGTACGGGCGGCCGCCCAGCTGGCGACCGCAGCCGTGCTGATGGCCGGTCCCGCGGACGTCCCCCGGCTGGCCGTGCTCGCGGCCGCGACCGGGGCCGCCGTGGCCTTCGGCACTCCCTCCGCGCGCACGCTCGTCGCCGCCGCGGTCCCCGAGGACCGGCGGCTGCGCGTCAACACCCGGCTCGGGGTGGCCACCGGGCTCGCGCAGATCGCGGCGCCGGCGGCCGCCGGGGTGCTGATGCTGGCCATCGGGGCGGGGTGGTCCTCCCTGCTGACCGGCGCGCTCTTCCTGCTCTCCGCGCTGACCCTGGGCGGCCTGCCCGTGGCCCCGGGCCCGTGCGGCACGCCGCGCGCCGCCTTCACCGCCGAACTGCGCGGGGGCTGGGCCGAGACCCGGCGCCACCCGTGGTTCCTGGCCAACGTGCTGGCCCACGGGGTCTGGCACCTGGCCGCCGGACTGCTGCTCACCCTCGGCCCGCTGATCGCCGTGGAGAGCCTGGGCGGTCAGGGCTCCTGGGTGGTCATCGCCCAGACCGGCACGGTCGGGATGCTGATCGGGGTCTGGGCGGCCGGGCGGCTGCCCGTCCGCCGGCCGCTGCACGCGGTGGCCTTCGGGGCCGCCGCCCAGGCCCTGCCGCTCACCGCCTTCGCCCTGCGGCTGCCGCTCCCGGTGACCGCGACCGCGTTCTTCTGCGCCATGTTCGGCCTGGGGGTGCTGAGCCCGCTGTGGGAGACGGAGATGCAGCGCCGCATCCCGCTGGAGACCCTGGGCCGGGTCGGGTCCTTCGACGCCCTGATCTCCTTCGCCGCGCGCCCGCTGGGCCTGGCGGCGGCCGCCCCGCTCGCCGCCGTCACGGGGACCGCGGCCCCGCTGCTGGCCGCCGCCGCGCTGACGGCCGCCGCGAACCTGTCCGTCCTGCTGCTCCCCGGCGTACGCGAACGCCCCGAGCAGGAACCCGCTTGCGCCCTGCGATGATGTGTTCGACATCGTCACTGAGGGGGGCCGTGCATGGGCAAAGTCGTATGGGCGCTGCGGGAGCTGCGCGGGGCGCAGAAGTCGGCGAAGGGGGTTTCGCTCTACTCGCGGTTCGTGAACCGGCCGACCGGGCGGTACCTGGCCGCCGGTTCGTACGCGCTCGGGCTCACCCCGAACCAGGTGACGCTGATCAGCGCCGCCTTCAGCCTCGGCGCCGCGGCGGCGGTCGCACTGAGCGCGCCCTCCTGGGGGCTGGGGATCGCCGTGTGGGCCGCGCTCGCCGTGGGGTTCGCCTTCGACTCCGCCGACGGCCAGCTGGCCCGGCTGCGCGGGGGCGGCAGCGCCGCGGGCGAGTGGCTGGACCACGTCGTGGACTGCGCCAAGCTGACCGCCCTGCACTCGTGCGCGCTGATCGCCTTCTACCGCTTCCCGGACGCCTACGGGACGGACGGGGACGGCTGGCTGCTGGTGCCCCTGGGCTTCCAGTTCGCCGCGATCGTGACCTTCTTCGGCGGACTGCTGACCGAGAAGCTCAAGCCCAGGCCGGCTCCCGAGAGCCCCGCCGCCGCACCGTCGACGGTCCGCGCGGTGGCGTTGCTGCCCGTGGACCACGGGGTGTTCTGCCTGGTGTTCCTGCTGCTCGGCGGGGGGAAGCTGTTCGCCTGCGCGTACGCGGCCCTCGGGGTCGTCGCCGGGCTGTTCCTGCTGGCGTTCCTCGTCAAGTGGTTCCGGGAGCTCAGCGCCGTTCCGCGGTGAACGGCTCCGCCTCCGCGAGGGGTTCGGCGAGCACGTCCAGTGCCCGGCGCAGCTGGGTGCTGGAGGTGTGGACGGTGTAGGGGAAGTAGACGACGTCGACGCCGAGGGCAGCGAAGTCCTTCTCCAGCTTGTCGCCCTTGGGGGTGCCCCGCCAGTCGTCGCCCTTGAAGATCACGTCGAAGCGGACCTGCCTCCAGGTCTCCACCTTGTCCGGGACCGTCTCGACGAAGGCGGAGTCCACGTACTTCACGCTCCGCACGATCTCCAGCCGCTCGAGGAGGGGGATCATCGGGCGGCGCCCCTTGGCGAGTTCGGCCATCTCGTCGGAGACGACCCCGGCCACCAGGTAGTCGCACTGACTGCGTGCGTGCCGAAGGATGTTGAGGTGTCCGATATGGAACAGATCGTACGCACCCGGCGCATAGCCCACTCGGTACGGCCCGCGCGTGGGCGCGCGACGCTCGGACATATCCCGCTCCATCATCTGTTACCCCCCAGCGGCCACACCCCCCGGTGTGGCGGATTAGCAGACAATAGCGTGCACGTTCCGCAGCACGCGGGTGAACGAATAGGGTGACGTGCGCATCATCCAGGGGAGAAGGGGACGCTCAGTGTCCAGATCCGGTCACCGGCGCCTGCTGCTGGTCTCCACCAACTACGCACCCGAGCACGCGGGAATCGGGCCCTACGCCACCCAGATCGCGGAGCACTGGGCGAACGATCTCGGCCACGAGACCCATGTCCTGGCGGGCATGCCGCACTATCCGGCGTGGTCGCTCGAGCCGGAGTACAAGGGGGCGCTGCGGCGCACGGAGCGGCGCGCGGGCGTCACCGTGCACCGGCGTGCGCACACCGTTCCGCAGCGCCAGACCGCCGTGAAGCGGGCCCTGTTCGAAGGATCGATTCTGCTGCACGGCGCCGCGGCCCCGCCGCGGATGCCGAAGCCGGACGCGGTCCTGGCCCAGATGCCCAGCCTGGCCGGCGGGGTGCTGGCCGCCCGGCTCGCGGCGCGGTGGAAGGTCCCGTACGTCCCGGTCGTCCAGGACCTGATGGGCGCCGCCGCCGCGCAGAGCGGGATCAGCGGCGGCGACAAGGCGGCCGCGATCGCGGGCCGCGCCGAGGCGTACGCCCTCAAGCGGGCCACGCTCGTCGGCGTCATCCACGAGACCTTCGTGGACCGGGTCGTCGGCATGGGCGTGGACCCGGCCAGGATCCGCCTCGTCCCCAACTGGTCCCACGTGGCCGTGCCCACCAGGCCGCGCGGCGAGACCCGCCGCCACCTCGGCTGGGCCCCGGACCAGACCGTCGTCCTGCATTCGGGGAACATGGGCCTCAAGCAGGGCCTGGAGGTCCTCGTGGCCGCCGCCCGGCTGGACCCGGGCGTCCGCTTCGTCCTGATGGGCGACGGCAGCCAGCGCTCCGCCCTCGCCGAGATGTCGGCCGACGTACCCAATCTGGACATCATCCCCCCTGCCGCTGACGGCGAGTTCCCCGATATCCTCGCCGCGGCGGACGTGCTCGCGGTCACGCAGCACGCCGCCGTACTGGACATGAGCGTTCCGTCGAAGCTCACCTCCTACTTCCAGGCCGGCCGGCCCGTCGTCGCCTCCGTGGCGGCGGAGGGCGGGACCGCCCAGGAGGTGGAGCGCTCGGGAGCAGGGGTGCTCGTGCAGCCGGAGGACCCCGAAGCCCTGCTGAAGGCCGTACGGGTCCTGGCCGAGGACCCCGAGGGCGCGGACGCACTGGGAGCGGCCGGGCCCCGCCACGTGGCGGCCCACCTGAGCCGCGAGGCGGGCCTGGCCCGCATCGACGCACTGATGGACGAAGCACTTGGGGGTCCCCGGCCGTGATCGAGACGAACCGCCCGGCAGCGGCACCGGCCGAGGACGAACCCGACCTCCTGCGGGACCAGTTCCGCCAGCTCCTGCGCTACCGCCGGCTCCTCGGGGCGGGCATCGGGATCGGCCTGCTGGGCGGCGTCTACCTCGGCGTCTCCACGGCCGACACCTACGTGGCGACCGCCGACGTCGTGCTGCGCGCCCCCACCGACGACCCGTTCAACCCGAGCCTGGCCCCCGACAAGGCGATCAACATCGGCTCGGAGCGCCAGGTCGCGCTCAGCTCCTCCATAGCCAACGAGGCGGCGAAGAAGCTCGGCGTCTCCGCCTCCGGCTTCGCGGCCCTGCGCAGCGGCCTCCAGGTGACCAACCCGCCGCAGACGATGGTGCTCCGCTTCACCTACACCGCGTCCTCCCCCAAGGAGGCCGCCAAGCGCGCCAACGCGATGACCGAGGCCTACCTGCTCAAGCGGCAGGAAGCCCTCGACGTCACCCGCGACAAGATGGTCAAGGGCTACCAGGACCAGCGCGACCCGGTGGCCAAGAACCTCGACGAGCTCGTCAAGCAGATCAACTCGATGCCGGCGGGTCCCGCGCGTGACGCGGCCTACTCCTCGAAGACCGACCTGCAGAGCAAGGTCAACACCCTCAACAGCAACATCGCCAAGCTCCAGGCCCTGGACATGACCCCGGGCCGGGTCACCAGCGCGGCGACCCCGCCTCCCGCACCCGACGGGCCCGGCCTGCCCATGTCGCTCGCGCTCGGCGCGGCCGTGGGCCTCGCGCTCGGTCTGCTCGCCGCCTGGGTCCGGCTCGTGTTCGACCCGGCCCCCCGGTCCGAGGGAGACGTGGCCCGCGCCCTGCGCGCGCCCGTCCTGGGCTACCTGCCCCGCGACCGCACGGGCGGCGGGCCGCTGCTCGCCGCCGGTGAGGCCGATCCTCGGCTCGCCGAGGAGTACCGCTCGGTGGCGTTCCGGCTCGCCTACGACTCCCGCTTCGCCGACCGGCGCCGCCTGCTCGTCGTCGCCCCGCGCGGCAGCAGCGAGACCGCGGCCGCGGTGGCCGTGAACCTCGGCGCCTCCTTCGCGGAGACCGGCAAGGACGTCCTGCTCATCGAGGCCGACCTGCGCACCCCGGTGCTGGCCAGCCAGCTGCCGACCGACGCGGGCGGCCGGCCGCGCTGGAGCCAGCAGCCGGGCGCCCCGGCCGCCACCGGACGCCACGCCGACTCCGAGTGGCCCGACGGGCGCCAGCTCGTCGTCGACGCCGGGGAGTCCGGTTCCTTCGACCTGATCCCGGGCGAACGCGCGCGCAACGTCCCGCGGGCGCTGACGTCCGCCCGCGCCACGCGGCTGATCTCCGAGGCCGACTCCCCCAACTCCACCGTCGTCGTGCTCGCGCCGCCCGTGCTCTCGTACGCCGACGCCCTCGCGCTCGTCGACCGCGTCGACGGCGTCCTGGTCGTCTGCGACCCGCGCGCCGTCCACCGCTCCGACCTGACCCGGATCCGCGAACTGATCAGCGGCGCCGGGGGCACGGTGCTCGGCGCGGTCCTGCACGCCCCGCTGCCCGGCGAGAAGCGCGGCCGGGGCAAGGGCGGCAAGGGGGCGGCGCCCGCTGCGGCCCCCGCCCCCTCCCCGCGCACGCCGCAGCCGCTGACGCGCGAGACGGCCGAGCCGGAGCAGCACATCCCGGGCGACGGCACCGACACGGTCGCGCTGCGCACCGTCCGCATGGGCCGGAGATGAGCCGGCGCGGACTCGCCGCCGTCTCCTCGGTCCTGGACCAGGCCGCCTCCAGCGCCACCAACATCGTGGTGCTGGTGCTGGCCGCCCGGCTGTCGTCGGCGTCCGGTTTCGCCGACTTCTCGATGGTGTACGTGACCTTCACCGTGCTCCTGGGCCTGAACATGGCCTACGTCGGCCAGAGTCTCGTCCTGGAGAAGGCCGGCGAGCGGCTGGGCTCGGCGTGCCGGTCGGCCGTGGGCTTCACCGGGGCCGCCTCGGGCGCCGTGGGCGCGGTGCTCGCGGTGGTGGGCCTGCTGCTCGGCGGGGCCGGCGGGCGGGCCTTCCTCGCGCTGGGCCTCGTACTGCCGTTGGTGCTGGTGCAGGACGGGCTGCGGTACTGCTTCTCCGTACTGCGCGCGCCCGAGCGGGCGCTGGCCGCCGACGCGCTGCGGCTGGTGTGCGTGGTCGCGGCGCTGGCGGTGCAGCCCGCGGGGGCTTCGGCGGCGCGGCTGGTGCTCGTGTGGGGGCTGTCCGCGCTGCCCGCGCTGGCGCTGGGGCTGTTGCTGCTGCGGCCGTACGTACGCGGTGCACGGGCGCAGCTGCGGCCGTACCTGCGGCGGGGGCACCTGGGGCAGCGGTTCGTGGTCGAGTTCGCGGTGGGCAACGGCTCGAGCCAGCTCGCCGTGCTCGGCCTCGGTGTCTTCGCGACGCCGCTGGCCGTGGGTGCGCTGCGGGGTGCGACGACTCTTTTCGGGCCGCTGAACGTGCTGTTCAACTCGGCGAACTCGTTCGGGCCGCCGGTGCTGTCGCGGCTCGGCGGGCGGCGGGCGGTGGTGCGGGCGACGCTGGCGCTGGGCGCGGTGCTGGCCGCGGTGGGTGCGGGCTGGGCGGTGGTCCTGTTCCTGCTGCCGGACCGGCTGGGCCGGGAACTGCTGGGCGACACCTGGGCGTCGGCGGCCGCGCTGCTGCCGGCGACGGGGGCGCAGTACGCGGTGATGGGGCTGGGCACGTGCGCGCTGCTGACGCTGAGGGTGCTGGCTCCGAAGTCCACGCTGTCCGTCCAGATCGCCTTCTCCGCCTTGTCGGTGGTGTTCCTGCTCGGCGGGTACGCGGTGTGGGGGCCGCTCGGTGCGGCCTGGGGGCTGGCGGCCGGCTCGGCCCTCAAGGCCGTGGCCGCGTGGGGGCGGGTGGCCCGCCTGCCGGTGTCCGCTCCGCGGGGCGACGAGGCCCAGCGGGTCCTGGCCTGACCCTGCGCGCGGCGCTCCCCCCACCCCGCCCGTCCCCGGAACCGGGCCCGGCCGACCCCGCGCCTCGCACGCCTGCGCGGCTCGAAACCCTGGGGCTCCGCCCCGCGGGGGCTAGCGCAGGGTGCTGGAGTGGTCCTGGCGGTACGTCGCCACCAGGGCCAGGCAGAGCGCCGCGATGGCCACCCGCCCCGAGGCCTGGAGCAGCGGTCCGCGCAGCAGGATGAAGGAGTAGCCCGCGACCAGCGGGACGACCACCGAGATCAGGCTGCCCGGCGGCGCCCTGCGCGTGGCCCGCTTCGCATAGCGGCGGTCGACGCGGGCCGACGCGTAGCCCATGCCCAGCAGCCCCGCGCCCATCCCCAGCGGCCCGAAGTCGAGCCACAGCTCGGCCCAGATCGGCGAGGACAGGTTGGTGTTGACCGTGCCCATCCACTGGCCGACCATCACGCCCGTGTCCCTCGGCTTCGCCGTCCACACCGACCTCGGCACCGCGAAGAGGACCGATCCGGCCAGCTGGCGCCCGTAGGAGTGGCCGGGGCCGGATTCCGAGAAGGTGATGGTGTTCGCGAACATGCCGATCTGGTCGTAGTCCTTGAGCGCCATCGGCTCCAGGAATGAGGTGGTCTCCACCGGCTTGTAGTTCTTCTCGTCGTACCGGAAGCGGTCCGCGAACGGGAAGACGAGGAGGGCGACGACCACGGCCATCGACAGGGCCACCCGGTACATCGCCGCGCTGACCGGGAAGACCGTGAACAGCAGCGCGAACATGACCGTCAGGAACCAGTAGCGCGGGTTCGAGATCGGGTTGTTGACCACCAGGTTCAGCAGGGCGAGCGCCGACCAGGTGACGATGATCGAGACCTTGCGACGGGCGTACTTCGAGGTGATGAGCCAGCGGGTGTAGAGCAGCAGCGCGAGCAGCGCCGGCACGGTGCCGAAGCCGCGCAGCAGGGCCTGGCCGGCCTGGCCGTCGCCGTTGGAGATGCCCGCTTCCTCGATGCCCGCGATGATCTCCTGGCGGCTGGAGAAGAACACCGCCGGGCCGCCCAGCTTCATCACGAACACCGCGCTGCACAGGAAGGACAGGCCGGTCAGCAGCTGGAGCCGGCGCCGGTGGGCCATGACCGGCCTCGCCTGCTTCCGGGAGCCGCCCGCACGGACCGCCGGCCGGTGCCGGGCGAGCAGGACGCCCACGTCGAAGGCGGTGCATCCGAGCAGCACCAGCCCGATGGCGGCGGTGAGGTCGGAGCGGGGGCCGACGACGGGGGTCGGGACCTGGCCGAGGACGGCCTGTGCGAGCGGGGCCACGCCCATGGCCATGTAGACGAACAGCCAGAAGGAGCCCTGGAGCAGCTTGCGGCGGCTGGTGAGCACCATCGCGGAGAGGCGGGCGCCCGCGTACATGGTGAGCAGCAGCTGGAGCCAGAAGGCGGCGTCGCGCTGGCCCGCACCCGACTGGACGGCGACGAACAGCGGCAGGAAGACGGAGAAGCCGAGGGCGAGCGGGACGGACAGCGCGCGCGAGAGCAGGGTGCGCGGGGTGGTGACCCGGCCCCAGAGGGACTCGTCCTCGAACGGGGACGGCACGGGCCTGACGGGGGGCTTGCGTATGTCCGTTGCCACTGCCGCCCCCACCCCATGTGCCTGATCCCGGCGCAGTCTAGTCTGAGCGGGCTGCGCCAGGGGAGGCGCGTTCGGGTGGACGATCGGGGCTTTGAGTTGCGTGACCTTCCTGCCTTCACGCTGGCCGGGTACGACAAGGGGCGCGGCCTGCTGGTGCAGGCGCTCTGGTTCGCCGTGATGAACACGCTGTTCATGAGCTGGTTCTGCCCCGCGCGGCTGCGCGTGGCGCTGCTGCGCGCCTTCGGGGCGCAGATCGGCGAGGGCGTGCTGATCCGGCACCGGGTGCGGGTGCTGTGGCCGTGGAAGCTCACCGTCGGGGACCACACCTGGATCGGCGAGGGCGTCTGGCTGCTGAACCTGGAGCCGGTGACGATCGGTTCGCACGTGTGCCTCTCGCAGGAGGCCATGCTGTGCACCGGCTCGCACGACCACCGCGCCGCCGACTTCCGCTACCGCAACGCCCCGGTCACCGTCGAGGACGGCGCCTGGGTGGCGGTACGGGCGACCGTGCTGGCCGGGGTGACCGTGGGCCGCTGCGCGGTCGCGGGCGCGGGTGCCGTCGTACACAAGGACCTGCCGGAGCTGACCCTGCAGACCCAGGACGGGCGGCGCCGCCCGGTGGAGGAGCCCAAGTGAGAGTCCTGCACGCCGTCACCCTGCACTCCCCCTCGCACGCGTTCGGCGGGCCGGTCCGGGTCGCGCTGAACCTGGCGAAGGGGCTGCGGTCCCGCGGTCACGAGGCGCGGCTGGTGGCGCTGGGCGAGGGGTTCGCCGACCCGTGGCCGACGGACGTCGAGGGGGTCCCGGCGAAGCTGTTCCCGGCGCGGCGGATCCTCCCCCTGGGCTTCAGCGGGATGACCTCGCCGGCGCTGCTGGCCTCGGCCGCGCGGCTGGTGCGGGACGCGGACGTGGTCCACGTGCACCTGGCACGCGACCTGGTGACCCTGCCCGTGGCCCTGGCGGCGCTGCGGGCCCGCAAACCGCTGGTGCTCCAGACCCACGGGATGGTGGACCCGAGCGGGAAGCTGCTGGCGAAGGTGCTGGACGCGGTGGCGGTGCGCCGGCTGCTGCGCGGCGCGGACGCGGTGCTGTACCTGACCCCGCACGAGCGGGCGGCCCTGGACGCGGTGGTCGGCGGCGCACCGCTGTCGCGTGCGGTCCGGCTGGTCAACGGCACCCCGGCGCAGGAGGAGCGGCCCGTCCCGAGCGGGCCCCCGCGCATCCTGTACTCGGCACGCCTGCAGGCCCGCAAGCGGCCGGTGGACTTCGTGGACGCGGCCCCGGCGGTCCTGGCGGCGCACCCGGACGCGCAGTTCGTCGTGGCGGGGCCGGACGAGGGCGAACTGGCCGCCGTACGGGCCCGTGTGACCGCCCTGGGCCTCGGCGACCGGTTCGCGGTCCCGGGGGCCCTGTCCAGCACGGAGGTGCTGGCGGAGCTGCGCCGGGCCCACGTGTACGTCCTGCCCTCGGTGGACGAGCCGTTCCCGATGTCGGTGCTGGAGGCCCTCGCGGTGGGCGTCCCCGCGGTCGTGACCCACTCCAACGGGCTGGCCCGCGACATCGCCGCGGCGGGCGCGGGCCGCGCGGTCGACCCGGGACCGGCGGGCGTGGCCGCAGCGGTCCTGGCCCTGCTCGATCCCGCGGCGGGCGCCGCCGCCTCGTCGGCGGCCCGCACGCTGGCCGCGGAGTCCTTCTCCATGGACGCGGTCCTGGACACCCTGCTGCCGGTGTACGCACAGGCCGTACGGGGCTGAGCGCGGGCGCTGAGCGCGGGCACCGCGGCTCAGATGTCGCGGCGCTGCTCCACGACGGGCAGGGCGCCCATGGCGCGGCGGCGCTTGAGGACGCTGGTGTAGACGGCGAGGCCGATGAGGCCCACCGCCATCATGATCAGCCCGACCAGGTCGAGGTTGACGCTCTCCATCTCCCAGTCGGTGGCGAAAGTAAGGATGGCTCCCACCACTATCAGACCGATGCAGCCACCCAGGCCGGTCATAGGACTCGCCTCCGAAAAAGGGTCGGTGTCTCGTGCTCGGGTCCCGCGGATACCCCCGCCCGGCGCACGAAAACGCCCCCTGCAGCCGGTGGTTCGGCCGCAGGGGGCGTTTTCGTGCGTGGCGGGTCGCGTTACGCGGGGATCCAGGCGTAGCAGCCCGAGGAGGTGAACTCGGCGGTGCCCGGCGGGATCGTCGCCGTGATCTTGTCACCCGCGTTGGGCTGGGTCTCGGGTCCGGACGCGAGGATCGAGCCGTCCTTGCCCTTCGCCTCCCACGTGCAGGTGGAGGCCTGCGTCAGCGCCCGGTAGGTGCCGGCCGCGGGGGAGGTGCGGGGGCCTTCGGGGAAGCCCTTCTCCGCCGCCGCGAGGATCGGCTTCTGCTCCGGGCACAGGTGGGTGATCGCGTCCTTCGCGCCCGGGATCTCCCCGGTGATGACGGCCCCGGTGGCCGCGTCCTTGTCGCGCTTGGCCGTGCGCTCCACGCGCTGGCAGGCCTCCTGGCCGGTCTGCAGGACGGCCGCCGGGTCCGTCTTGTCCGGGACCCGCCCGCTCAGGTACTTCTTCTCCTGCGCGGTGAAGCTGCCCGTCTTCGGGGTGAGCTTGGCGTCGGGCACCACGGGGCCCGTCGGCTTCGCGTCGGCGGCGGGCGCCGAGGGCGCCGCGCTGTCCGCGGGGTCGGGGACCGCGGAGGAGGCCGGGGGCTTCGCCTTCGCCTCCGCGCCGGAGTCGGCCTTGCCGCCGCCGGAACTGCAGGCGGTCAGCGTCAGGGCGGCGGTCAGCAGGACAGCGGCCGCTGCGGAGCGTCGGTACATCGGATGGCTCCCGTACTTACTGGGTGGGACAGGGGTGCGGGGCCCGGCCCCGTGGTGCCGGCCGGGCCCCGCTGCGCGCTCGTCGCCTACTTCGCGCCGAAGGTGAGGACCAGCTGGGGGACGCCGTCGGCGGCCGTGGCCTCCGCGGACCAGATCCACAGCGGGTCGGTGCCCGTGCTCGTCAGGCCCAGGCTGTAGCTGCTGCCCAGGACCGCGGAGAGCGCCGTGGTGTCCAGCGGCACGGAGTGGATCGCCGAGCCGTCCGGCACGCCCGCGATGGTGCCGAGCGGGGTGGTGCCGAGGGCGGGCTTGGTGGCGAAGGTGGTGCCCGCGCCGCTCCAGGTACCGGTGACCGGGACCACGGACACGGTGTCGGCGGTGCCGGCGCCCGTCTGCGTGTTGGTCTTGAACTGCAGGGAGGCGGCCTTCAGGACCTGCCCGGCCGGGGCGGCCGGGACATCGAAGCGCAGGTACGTCTCGTACGCCGAGGTGCCGCGCACCGCGAGCGAGGTGGACGTGCCGTACGCGGTGCCCGGGGCGCCCTGGTTGACGTAGGTGTCCTCGGTCGCGTTGACCTTGGAGACCGAGTCGGTGGGCGCCTTGGCCAGGGTGAAGTGGTTCTTGACCTGGGCCTCGGTGAGCGCCGTCGGGTAGACGGCGGTCTCGTCGAGCTGCCCGGCGAAGAAGTTGCTCGTCGGGCGGTTCGGCCAGCCGGTGAGGTTGTCGCCGCCGACGTGCCAGTAGCCCGCGTAGGTCTGGGTACCGGTCCGGTTCAGCGAGCCCTTGTTCTGGCCGTCCACGTACAGGGTGATGCCGCCGGGGCCCTGGGTGCCGACCACGTGGTGCCACTTGTTGTCGTTGTACGTGTCCAACAGGCCGGTGGAGACGGTCTGGGCGGAGCCGTTGGAGACTCCGAAGACCAGCCGGCCGCTGTTGGTCATGTACAGGTGCTTGTCGTACGAGCCGCTGCTGCGGTCGGTGTTGCTGCCGAAGCCGACCAACTTGCCGCCGCGCGTGGTGCCCGTCTTGAACCAGGTCTCGATGGTGAACGTGCTGCCGACGGTCTGGCGGTGGTCGCCGTAGACCTGCTGGCTGGTGCCGTTGAAGCCCATCGCGGTGCTGGTGCCGGTGATCGCGCCGGGGCTCTGGCGCAGGGCCGGGGCGTTCAGCTGGACACCGCCGGTGTTGCCGCTGACCGAGGAGTCGGCCACGTACGGGCTCACGGTGTCGTCGAAGCGCCAGTACAGGTTGGCGCCGTCGGCGCGGACCTGGTTCGGGTACGACTGGACCGCGGTCGGGACCGTCACGGAGACGGCGGCCGACAGGGCGCTGGTGTTGCCGGCCGCGTCGGTCGCGGTCACGCGGTAGCTGTAGGCCTGGCCGGCCTTGACCGTGGTGTCGGTCCAGGAGGCCTGCGGGCGCTGCCACTCGAGGGAGTCCGCGTTCACCGTGGCGGCGGGCGTGGCCGAGCCGTTGCGGTAGATGCGGTAGGTCAGCTTGCTGTCGTCCGCGTCGTAGCTGGTGCGCCAGCGGACCTGTACCTCGCCGGGCTTGACGCTGCCGACGCTGGCCACCGGAGTGGTCGGGGCGCCGACGTCGCCGGTGGAGGCGAAGCGGGTCAGGGCCTGCTGCGGCTTGCCGTTGATGAGGGTGAACTCACCGCCGACCCACATGTACTTGACGTCGCTCTTCTCCGCGACGGCCATGACGCGCGGACCGATGCCCTCGCCGAGGCCGTCGTTGGCGGTGGGGTGCCAGCCGAGCTTGCCCGGGCCGCGCACGAACCCGCCCACGGGCGCGGGGGCGGGGCCGGTGTGGTCGGTCGGCTGGGCCAGCAGGAAGTGGCGCTTGCCGTCGGGGAACTCCAGCTCGCTGGAGCAGTCGTGCGCGTGCGAGGAGCTGTAGAGCACCCCGTCGTAGGGCAGCACGTACTGGGTGGCGCCGAGGCAGCGGTCGCGCCACTTCTCGCTGAAGTCGGGGTTCAGGCCGATGCGGCCGTCGAAGACGCCGCCGCCGGAGCCCTCGTTGCCGGTGTAGTAGCCCGTCGCGTCGGCCGAGATGTCCTTGACCACGGAGTTGGACGGGATGCTGCTGTAGGTCTTGGCGACGGCGCCGGTGGTGGCGTTCACGACGGCCAGCGCGTGCGTGCTGGAGCCGTTGACCGAGAAGAAGTCGCCGCCCAGCAGGACGTTCTTGCCGTCGTTGCTCACCTCGATGGCGCGGCCGGGCTCGTCGGCGTTGGCCACGAAGGGCTTGAGCGCGCCGGAGGCGGCGTCGACCGCGGCGAACCGCTCGCGGGTCTGTCCGTCGACGGCGTTGAAGTCGCCGCCCACGTACAGGGTGTCGTCGGTGACGGCGAGCGCGCGCACGGTGGCGGGAACGCCGGGGTGGAACGCTGCCTTGGGGGTGCAGCTCGCGATGTCGATCGCGGCGAGGCTGGAGACCGGGGTCCCGTTGACGGCGCCGAAGTAGCCGCCCGCGTACAGGGTCTTCTGGTCCTTCGAGACGGCCAGCGCACGGACCGTCGCGGTGCCCTCGGAGACGGTGAAGGCGAGCTTGCAGGAAGTCGGGGTGCCCGTCGCGGCGTCGAGCGCGGCGAAGTTCACGGCGTCCTGTTCGGTGCCCGCGGCGCCGTCGGGCGGGCGGACGGCCGAGAACGTACCGCCGGCGAAGACGGTGCCGTTCGCCTGGGCCATCGCGAACACGATGCCGTTGGGCTGCCACGTCGGCAGGCTGTCGGCGGTGAAGGCCACCGGCGCCGTGATGGCGGACGCCTGCGGCATCAGCACCAGGCCTATACCGGTGCCGGCACCGGCCAGTGACAGGACGAGGGCAGCAGTCAGCCCTCTGGATCTACGCATGAGCCCCCCAGGGCATCGCCCGGTTTGATGGCTGGAACTATCCGAACAGCCATATGTACGGGGGCACACTAGGGCTCACGCGAGGGCCCGGCCACCTTGCTTGACCCATTGCATACCAACTTGGAACCAACAGGTACAGCAGGGAGGGTGCATCACGGACATATGGCAGGTTTGGCCCGGCCACACCCACCCAGACCTGTGGGTATGACCGTGACACGGCAAATCGTAGGGGAAATATAAGGCCTCAGCGGTCGATGCGGACCGTCGCGCCCGCCAGTTGGTCCTCCACCTGACGGATATCGGCGTCGACCATGATCTTGGCCAGTTCGGAGACGAGGACCGTCGGCTTCCAGCCGAGCAGGTCATGGGCCTTGGAGGCGTCGCCGATGAGGGCGTCGACCTCGCTGGGGCGCTCGTACTTGGGGTCGTAGCGCACGTGCTCGTTCCAGTCGAGGCCCGCGTGCGTGAAGGAGGCCTCGACGAACTCGCGGACCGTCGCGGCCACTCCGGTGGCGACGACGTAGTCGGTGGGCTCGTCCTGCTGGAGCATCCGCCACATGGCGTCCACGTACTCGGGGGCGTAGCCCCAGTCGCGGACCGCGTCGAGGTTGCCCAGGTAGAGGTGCTCCTGGAGGCCGGCCTTGATGCGGGCGACCGCGCGGGTGATCTTGCGGGTCACGAAGGTCTCGCCGCGGCGTGGGGACTCGTGGTTGAAGAGGATCCCGTTGACGGCGAACATGCCGTACGCCTCGCGGTAGTTCACGGTGGTCCAGTACGCGAACACCTTGGCGGCGCCGTACGGGCTGCGCGGGTGGAACGGGGTGCCCTCGTTCTGCGGGGGCGGGGTGGCGCCGAACATCTCGGAGGACGAGGCCTGGTAGATGCGGGTGTCGACACCGCTGGCCCGGATGGCCTCCAGCAGGCGCAGCGCGCCGAGGCCGGTCACGTCGCCGGTGTAGAGCGGCGCGTCGAAGGAGACGCGGACGTGGGACTGGGCGCCGAGGTTGTAGACCTCGTCGGGCCGTATCTCACGGAGCAGGTTGACGAGGGCCACGCCGTCGGAGAGGTCGGCGTGGTGCAGGACGAAGGACCGGTTGGCGGTCTGCGGGTCCTGGTAGACGTGGTCGATCCGCTCCGTGTTGAAGCTCGAGGACCGCCGCACCAGCCCGTGCACCGTGTAGCCCTTGGAGAGCAACAGCTCGGCGAGGTACGAGCCGTCCTGGCCGGTGACGCCGGTGATCAGTGCGGTCTTGCCCATGCGGTCCCCCTGGGGTGCGTTGTGGTTCGTTGTGCCGAGCGGGCTTCCCCTGCCCGCCCGATGCTGCCGGGTCCGGTGGTCCGGGGGCTGGATGCGTACCGTACACGCCGGGTCCGGCGCCGGCGGGGTCCGGGCCCGGAAGGCCCGGACTGCTGCCGGCCCCGCGGGCGGGGACTGGCATCATCGGCGGTATGACAAGTTCGCTGCCGCTCCTGCCCCCGCACGCCCGCGTCTTCGTCGCGGGCCACCGCGGCCTCGTGGGGTCCGCGGTCGCCCGCCGGCTGACCGCCGACGGGCACGAGGTGCTCACCCGGGGCCGTGCCGACCTCGACCTGCGGGACGCCGCCGCGACCGCCGCGTACCTGGCGGACGTCCGCCCGGACGCCGTGGTGCTGGCCGCCGCGAAGGTCGGCGGGATCATGGCCAACAGCACGTACCCGGTGCAGTTCCTCGAGGAGAACCTGCAGATCCAGCTCAGCGTGATCGGCGGCGCGCACGCCGCCGGCGTGGGCCGGCTGCTGTTCCTCGGATCCTCCTGCATCTACCCGAAGCTGGCTCCGCAGCCCATCCGCGAGGACGCCCTGCTGACCGGCCCGCTCGAGCCGACCAACGAGGCCTATGCCCTCGCGAAGATCGCCGGCATCGTCCAGGTGCAGTCGTACCGCAAGCAGTACGGGGCCTCGTACATCTCGGCCATGCCCACGAACCTCTACGGCCCCGGCGACAACTTCGACCTCGAGTCCTCGCACGTCCTGCCCGCCCTCATCCGGCGCTTCCACGAGGCCGCCGCCGAGGGCCGCGACGAGGTCACGCTGTGGGGCAGCGGCACGCCGCGCCGCGAGTTCCTGCACGTGGACGACCTCGCCGCCGCGTGTGCGGTGCTGCTGAACGGCTACGACGGCGACGAGCCCGTCAACATCGGCTGCGGCGAGGACCTGACGATCCGGGAACTGGCCGAGACCGTCGCCGAGGTGACCGGCTTCGAGGGCCGGCTCGCCTGGGACACGTCCAAGCCGGACGGGACCCCGCGCAAGCTGCTGGACGTCGGCCGGCTGACCTCGCTCGGCTGGAAGCCCGGCATCCCGCTGCGGGACGGCATCGCCGCCACGTACGCGTGGTGGCTGCGCGAGCAGCGCAACGGCTGATCCCACCCGGTGCCCCTCAGTACGCTCCGCGGCCGTCGACGACGGCGCGGAGCGTACGGCCCATCACGTCGACGTCACTGGTGAAGGACCAGTTGTCGACGTACTGCAGGTCCAGCTGGATCGTTTCGTCCCAGGACAGGTCCGACCGCCCGCTGATCTGCCACAGGCCGGTCATCCCGGGCCGCACGGTGAGCCGGCGCAGCTCGACCTCGTCGTACTTCGCCACCTCCTCCGGCAGCGGCGGGCGCGGGCCGACCAGCGACATGTGTCCGGTCAGGACGTTGACCAGCTGCGGCAGTTCGTCCATGGAGGTGCGGCGCAGCAGCCGGCCCACCCGGGTCACCCGGGGGTCGCGGCGCATCTTGAACATCAGGCCGTCGTTCTCGTTGTGCCCGGCCAGCTCCGCCTTGCGGGCGTCGGCGTCCACCACCATGGTGCGGAACTTCCACATCACGAACGGGACCCCGTCGCGGCCGATGCGCTGCTGCCGGTAGAAGGCCGGGCCGCGCGAGCCGAAACGTATCGCCAGGACGATCCCGAGGAAGAGCGGGGAGAGCAGCAGCAGCCCTACGGCGGCCCCCACCCGGTCGAGCACCGACTTGAGCAGGGTCTGCACGCCGCGGCTGACCGGCGGGGCGACCCGCAGCACGGCGAGGCCTCCCGCCGACAGGGTCTCCAGCCGCTTGACGGAGACCTCCACCAGTCCGGGGAAGACGGCGAGTTCCAGATGGGCGTCGTGCAGGGCCCAGGCGATCCGGCGCAGCCGCTCCCCCGCGATGCGTGCACCGGGAGCCACCAGCACCAGGTCGGCGTTGTGGCTGCGGACGGCGTCGAGCACGGGCGCGGAGTCGCCGTTCGGCGCCTGCGGCATGTCCGCACCGAGGCGGCCCGCGACCGGTACCCCGCTGGCGAGGGGCCCGGCGCCCACCGGGACCACGCCGACGACCACGTAGGGGTGGTCGGTGCGCGCGGCCAGGTGCGCGATGACGTCCTCGGCGGCGTCGGGCTCTCCCACCACCAGGACCCGGCTGACGGCCTGGGCCTCGCGGCGGGCCGCCGAGAGGTGGCGGTAGGTCAGTTTGTGGCAGGCTACGGTGATCAGCAGGGCGGGCAGCAGGGCCCCGAGGGCGGACAGCCGGGGCGTGTCCTCCTCGGTCACCACGCGGGCCACGGCGAGCACGCCGATCAGAATCAGCCAGTCGTGCACCACGGGCAGCACCCCGCGGGACTCCCCGAGCGCCCGGACCGCGTACCGCCGGCGCAGTGCCTGCACCCCGGTCCACGCCAGCGCGGCCGCCAGTGCGCAGTACAGGGGCCGGACCTGCTGCGCTGCGGCGAAGACGAGTCCGACGGGCACGGCCGCGCCGAGGAAGTCGGCGCCGACGGCGGCGGGCAGGTACCAACGGGCCTTGTCACCGAGGCGCCGTGCGGGCAGGGCGGAGCCACGGGCCGCCGCGGCCACGCTTTGCGCCGGAAAATGGACATGCCTCATGGGCCCCCCTGGCACGTGGTCTATGACAGTGGCGAGCGTCCATGGCTTCCCCGGGCAACGGACGTGTGTCGCACCGGGAAACAGTACGACAAACACCCGTACGGTAAATGCGGATTGGGCCAACCCAACCTCTTGTTGCTCAAGTGTTAGCAACCGGTACCAGCTGTTCCGAATATCGGGACCCTCTCTCGCACGCAAAGGTGAAGGGTTCGGATACCGGATACGTCTCTTCGGAGAACGAACCGTTTCCGGCCAACCTTTTGACGCGCTCCTGACATTGTGGCGGGCAACTGGCACTCTTCGACCGTTCATCGCACCAGCCCTGTTCTGCCCGGCGGCCCACCCAGCCGTCCGGAACCCCCCTTGCAGAAGGAGTCTGCGTTGAGGTCCACCCCCCAGAGGCGAGCCACCGCGGCCGGCGCGCTCGTAGCCGCGGCAGCCATGCTCGCCGTCGGCATACAGACCGGTACCGCCACCGCCGACGCCACCGCGTCGCAGGCCCGCACGGCTGCCCAGCCCAACCCGGGCGCGGCCAACCGCGTACTCAGCGCTTCGGAGCGTGCGACGCTCCTTGCCGAGGCTAACTCGACCACCGCGCAGGCGGCCAAGGCCCTCGGCCTCGGCAGCGGCGAGAAGCTGGTCGTCCGCGACGTCGTCCAGGACGCGGACGGCACCACGCACACCACCTACGAGCGGACCTACGACGGTCTGCCCGTGCTCGGCGGCGACCTGACGGTCCACGCCAAGGACGGCGCGACGAAGAGCGTCACCAAGGCCACCCAGCACGAGATCAAGGTCGCCGACACCACCGCCTCGGTGACCCCGGCCGCCGCGGAGAGCCAGGCCGTCTCCGCCGCGAACGCCGAGGGTTCCAAGGAGGCCAAGCCCTCCAAGAGCGCCCGCAAGGTGATCTGGGCGGCCGAGGGTGCCCCGGTCCTCGCGTTCGAGACCGTCGTCGGCGGCCTCCAGCACGACGGCACGCCGAACGAGCTGCACGTGGTGACCAACGCCAAGACCGGCGCCAAGATATCCGAGTGGCAGGCCATCGAGACCGGCACCGGCAACACCATGTACAGCGGCCAGGTGACCCTCGGGACCACGCAGTCGGGCAGCACGTACAACCTGACCGACGCCGCCCGCGGCAGCCACAAGACGTACAACCTCAACCGCGGCACCTCCGGCACCGGCACGCTGTTCTCCGGCCCGGACGACATCTGGGGCAACAACCTGCCGTCGAACCTGGAGACGGCCGGCGCGGACGCGCACTACGGCGCCGCGGTCACGTGGGACTACTACAAGAACGTGCACGGCCGCAACGGCCTGCGCAACGACGGCGTGGCCCCGTACAGCCGGGTCCACTACGGCAACAACTACGTGAACGCGTTCTGGAGCGACTCCTGCTTCTGCATGACCTACGGCGACGGTGACGGCAACGCCAAGCCGCTCACCTCCACCGACGTGGCCGCGCACGAGATGACCCACGGCCTCACCTCGGTCACCGGCAACATGACCTACAGCGGTGAGCCCGGCGGTCTGAACGAGGCGACCTCCGACATCATGGCGGCGGCCGTCGAGTTCTACGCCAACAACCCGCAGGACGTCGGCGACTACCTGGTCGGCGAGAAGATCGACATCCGCGGCAACGGCACCCCGCTGCGCTACATGGACAAGCCCAGCAAGGACGGCTCGTCCAAGGACAGCTGGTACTCGGGCATCGGCTCCATCGACGTCCACTACTCCTCGGGCCCGGCCAACCACTGGTACTACCTGGCCTCCGAGGGCTCGGGCGCCAAGGTCGTCAACGGCGTGAGCTACGACTCGCCGACCGCGGACGGCCTGCCCGTCACCGCCATCGGCCGCGACGCCGCCTCGAAGATCTGGTTCCGCGCGCTGACGGTCGGCTACTTCAAGTCGACCACCAACTACGCCGACGCCCGCGTGCAGACGCTGAAGGCCGCCGCCGACCTCTACGGCCAGGGCTCGACGATCTACAACAACGTGGCCAACGCGTGGGCCGGCGTCGCCGTCGGGTCCCGCATCTCCAACGGTGTGACGGTCTCCCCGATCGCCAACCAGAACACGCAGGTCAACACCGCCGTCAGCCTGCAGGTCCAGGCCACCAGCACGAACCCGGGTGCGCTGAGCTACGCGGCGACCGGCCTGCCGGCCGGGCTGTCGATCAACTCCTCCACCGGCCTGATCTCGGGCACGGCCACCACGCAGGGCACGTCCAACGTGACCGTGACGGTGACCGACGCGCAGAACCAGACCGGTACGGCGTCCTTCACCTGGACGGTCGGCACCAGCCAGCAGAACGTGTTCGAGAACCTGAACGACTACCAGATCGCGGACAACTCCACGGTCGAGTCGCCGATCACGGTGACCCGCACGGGCAACGCCCCGAGCACCCTCAAGGTGGACGTCAACATCGTCCACACCTACGTCGGTGACCTGAAGGTCGACCTCGTCGCCCCGGACGGCACCCTCTACAACCTGCGCAACCGCAGCGGCGGCAGCGCGGACAACATCGTCCAGTCCTTCACCGTGAACGCCTCCTCCGAGGTCGCCCAGGGTGTGTGGAAGCTGCGGGTCGCCGACCTGGCCAGCCTGGACACCGGCTACATCAACAGCTGGAAGCTCACCTTCTGACCCCTGCCGGGGTGAGGACAGCGCCTGCTGACACCGCATGACCACGGGGCCGCCCGGGAGAAGACCTCCCCGGGCGGCCCTGTTCCATGGGGCCGCCCGTCCCGGGCCGTCCCGAGGACCGTTCCCTGCCGGCGCCCGCCCCGGACGCCGGGCCCTGCGCGACGGCGGACGCGGTGCGGTGGCCGGGCCCCGCTCGGCCCCCGGGGCCGGCCCGGCGGCACGGGGCTGCGGCACGGGCCGCGCGCTCAGCCGATCGTGCGGAAGATGCCAGTGAAGAGGTCCTGTCGGCGCTCCGCGGCCGCCGCCGCGGGGTCGGCGGCGCCGTCCCCGCGGCGGCTCTCGCCGCCCTGGTCCCAGGTGCCCCCGCCGCCCTCACCGGCCTGGTCGCCGCGACCTTGGTCCCCGCGGCCGCCGCCCTCACCGCGGCCATCGCCACCGCCGCCGGCCCAGCCGTCGCCGCCATCGCCACCGCCGCCGGCCCAGCCGTCGCCGCCGTCACCACCGCCGCCACCCCAGCCGTCGCCGCCGTGGCCGCCGCCGCCGTTGCCGCCGTCACCCCAGCCGTCGCCGCCGTCACCACCGCCGCCGTTACCGCCGTCACCGTGGCCGTCGCCGCCTTCGCCCCGGCCGTCGGCCGGCCGGAAGAAGGCCGCGACGACCTCGACGTTCCGCGCCCGCTCGCCCGGCTCCAGGACCCGGTCCGCCCTGCCGGAGCAGCCCCGGTCGTCGTAGAGGAACGCCCGCGACCTCGTGTTGTTGACCACGTCGATGGCGGGCTCGTTGCTGGAGGTGCCGGTCAGCAGGTAGCAGGTGTCGTTGTCCGCGGGACGGATCTGCGCGCGGCGCTCGCCCCCTGCCTCGTCGATGAACCGGTAGTGCAGCGTGCCCAGGCCGCGGCCGCCGTCGTCATCTGCGAGCGCCGGGCCGGCGGGGGGCAGGACGAGGGCCAGGGCGCCGGCGAACACGGCGGCGGTGGTGCGAAGACGCATGGGGGAAGTCCGTTCCTCGGGTCTGCGGATGCAGGGTCCGGTGGTATCCGGTGCCATCCGCGGGCAGCGTAGGAGCGGAGAGGGGCGCAGAAACGATTCGGCATGCCGATCGCGCCGGAGGTTCACCCGGGAGGCCCGCTGCACTTGCGCAGGCGGGCGGCCGATGGATCCGCCGCCCGCCCCGGACCTCGCGGCCCGCGTCACCGCAGGAGCACGCCGCCCCCCGCGTCCGTGTCCGCCGGGGCCGCGACCAGCCCCAGCTCGGCCGGACTCGCCAGCAGCGGGTGCGCCGGCAGGATGCGCACCGTGTAACCGAAGGGGCCCGTGCGGTCGAGGGCGAGCGGGCCCTCGTACACCCAGCGCCCCTCCAGGTCCGGCCCGGCGGCCGGCTTGAGCGGGAAGGTCCGCCCGTCCCGGATCACGTCCTGCGGGTCCACCCGCCCGGCGAAGGCCTGCACCTCCACGTCCTCGGGCAGCAGCGCGTCCAGCGACACGTGCACGCGCAGCGTGAGGGTGGCCCCCAGCTCGGCGGTGCCGTTCACCGGCGCCGAGGCCAGGGCCTCGACGTGCTCGACGCCGACCCGCGGCCAGGCCGCCTTGACCCGCCCCTTCCACCAGGCGAGGTCACGCGCCGCCTCGGGGCCGAGCGCGCGGTGGGCGCGCGCGGCCGGGGCGTAGAGCCGTTCGACGTACTCGCGCACCATCCGCCCGGCGAGCACCTTCGGACCGAGCGAGACCAGCGTGCGCCGGACCATCTCGATCCACCGCACCGGGAGCCCGGTGCGCCCGGTGCGGTCGTAGAAGCGGGGTGCGACCCGGCTCTCGATCAGCTCGTAGAGGGCGCCCGCCTCCAGGTCGTCGCGCCGCTCCTCGTCCGTCCCGAGCCCGTCGGCCGTGGGGATGGCCCACCCGAAGTCCGGTTCGAACCATTCGTCCCACCAGCCGTCCAGTACGGACAGGTTGAGACAGCCGTTCAGCGCGGCCTTCATCCCGCTGGTGCCGCAGGCCTCCAGCGGCCGCAGCGGGTTGTTGAGCCAGACGTCGCAGCCCGGGTACAGCTTCTGCGCCATCGCCATGCCGTAGTCGGGCAGGAAGACGATCCGGTGGCGCACCCGCGGGTCGTCCGCGAACCGCACCAGCTCCTGGACGAGCCGCTTGCCGCCGTCGTCCGCCGGGTGCGCCTTGCCCGCGACCACGATCTGCACCGGCCGGTCCGGATCGAGCAGCAGCCGGCGCAGCCGCTCCGGGTCGCGCAGCATCAGCGTGAGCCGCTTGTACGAGGGCACGCGCCGGGCGAAGCCGATGGTGAGCACGTCCGGGTCCAGTACGGAGTCCACCCAGCCCAGTTCGGCGTCGGCGGCCCCGCGCTGGCGCCAGGAGGCCCGCAACCGGTCCCGTACCTCCTGGACCAGCTGCTCGCGCAGCACCCGGCGCAGGTCCCACACGTCCTGGTCCGGGATGTCGGCGACGGCGTCCCAGCGCCGGGAGCCGCCGACGGACAGCGCGTCCTCCGTCCGCCCGGCGCCGATCTGGCGGGCGCCGAGGCGGACGACCTCCGGGGCCACCCAGGTCGGGGCGTGCACCCCGTTGGTGACGGAGGTGATGGGCACGTCGGACGGGTCGAAGCCGGGCCAGAGCCCGGCGAACATCTCCCGGCTGACCGCGCCGTGCAGGGTGGACACCCCGTTGGCGCGCTGCGCCAGGCGCAGGCCCATCACGGCCATGTTGAACACGCCGGGGTCGCCGCCGGGATAGCTCTCCGCACCCAGCTCCAGGATCCGGTCGACCGGGACGCCCGCCAGTTCCCCGCCCTCTCCGAAGTGCCGGGCCACCAGGGCCCGCTCGAAGCGGTCGATGCCGGCCGGGACGGGGGTGTGCGTGGTGAACACGGTTCCGGCGCGCACCGCCTCGACGGCGGCGTCGAAGCCGAGGCCCTGCTCCCGTTCCAGTTCCCTTATGCGCTCGAGTCCCAGGAAGCCGGCGTGTCCCTCGTTGGTGTGGAACACCTCGGGGTCGGGGTGGCCGGTGATCGCGCAGTACGTGCGCACGGCCCGGACCCCGCCGATGCCCAGCAGCATCTCCTGGAGCAGCCGGTGGTCGCTGCCGCCCCCGTAGAGCCGGTCGGTCACCTCACGGCTCGCGGCGTCGTTGTCCTCGACGTCGGAGTCCAGGAGCAGCAGCGGCACGCGGCCGACGCGGGCCTGCCAGATGCGCGCGTGCAGGGCGCGTCCGCCGGGGAGGGTCAGGCAGACGCGGGCCGGGGAGCCGTCGTCCTGGCGGAGCGGGGAGAGCGGGAGTTCGTTGGGGTCGAGGACCGGATAGTGCTCCTGCTGCCAGCCGTCGCGGGAGAGCGACTGGCGGAAGTAGCCGTGCCGGTAGAGCAGTCCCACGCCGATGAGCGGGACGCCGAGGTCGCTGGCGGCCTTGAGGTGGTCCCCGGCGAGGATGCCGAGGCCGCCGGAGTACTGGGGCAGGGCGGCGGTGATGCCGAACTCGGGGGAGAAATAGGCGATGCCGGCGGGCAGCTCCCGGGTGTTCTCCTGACTCTGGTACCACCTCCCGCCGTTCACGTAGTCATCGAGGTCGGCGGCGGCGACGGCGAGCCGCCGCAGGAACCGGCGGTCGCCGGCGAGCTCCGCGAGCCGGGCGGCGGACACGGCGCCGAGCAGCCGGACGGGATCGCCGCCGGCGGCCTGCCAGCCCTCGGGGTCGACGGATTGGAAGAGTTCTCGGGTCTCGGCATGCCACGACCAGCGCAGATTGCGCGCGAGGTCGGTGAGCGGCAGCAGGGTCTCGGGAAGGACGGGGCGCACGGTGAATCGACGGATAGCCTTCACGTGTTCCACCTTCGCAGGGGATTGCGGATCGGAGCGGCCGCACCACGCTGTGCATCCGCGCATCACCCCCGGAAGGCTAGCGCCGCCCCCGCCCCCGGGGCCATGCCGCCCGGGGCCGCCCTGGAGGGTCGCGTTCCACTCCTTGGTCCGGATGACCCCTGCGCCGTCCCACTCCGTGGGACGACGGGGGTCCGTTTCGGGCTTTTCCGACGCGCCCGACCGTGCGGGACCGGCCAACTTCGACCCGGCCCCCTGCCCGTACATCCGTACGGGGGCATAAACGATTCACACCCTTCCTCCCCCTTTGCCCGTGTGGCGCGGCGAGCCGGAAGAGGGTCGGGTGACGGGTGGTGCTGGTGAGGGATGTCGCTACATCAGGTAGTCCTGCGCGACTTGACGGAGCCCCGGCGGATG
This sequence comes from Streptomyces sp. NPDC048349, assembly GCF_040651925.1. Lineage (NCBI taxonomy): Bacteria > Bacillati > Actinomycetota > Actinomycetes > Kitasatosporales > Streptomycetaceae > Streptomyces > Streptomyces sp. NPDC048349. Next base: position 117,051 of record NZ_JBEZLA010000004.1, read on the forward strand.
TCGACCCGGGGCTTGGTATCGGTCGTGCCACTACGTACGAGTAGTTAACCAAGGGCGCGGATTGGGCGGGGAGAGAGTGGGAAGGGCTCACCGGGTACACGTGGTACACGCACGGCGCACCCGCCCCCAACCTCTCCCGCCACCCGAGTGAACGCGGACAGGAGCGGCCATGCCCGCAGCCCAGCCGTCCACCGAGCGGCTAGAAACAGAGCGAACAGAGCGTGCACTACCAGTCGCGATACCGGCTGGCCTGTTGTCACCGAGCCCTGCGAACTGCCCCCAGGTGATCCCATCATGATCGGTCGCATTCCCGTGCTGGACGTCCGCCCCGCCGTCGACTGCGGCGCCAGACCCGCCAAGGCGGTCGTGGACGAAGTCTTCGAGATCTCCGCAACCGTGTTCCGCGAGGGACACGACGCGGTCAACGCGCACGTCGTGCTCCGCGACCCGAGCGGGCGGCTGCGCCCCCCCGTGCCGATGCGCGAGCTCGCCCCCGGCACCGACCGGTGGGGCGCGCGGGTCTCCGCCGAGACCGAGGGGAGGTGGACGTACACCGTCGAGGCCTGGAGCGATCCGATGGCCACCTGGCGGGCCCATGCCGCGATCAAGATCCCCGCCGGCATCGACACCGGCCTCACCCTCCTCGAGGGCGCCGAGCTCTACACCCGTGCCGCCGCCAAGATCCCCAAGCGTGACGGCCGCGCGACCGTACTGGCCGCCGCCGACGTGATGCGGGACGAGGACCAGGAGGTCGCCGTCCGGTACGCGGCCGCCCTCGACCCCGCCGTGGACGCCGTGCTGGCGAAGAAGCCGCTGCGCGAGCTCGTCACCGCCGCCAAGCCGCTGCCGCTGCTGGTGGAGCGCAAGCGGGCCCTCTTCGGCTCCTGGTACGAGATGTTCCCCCGCTCCGAGGGGGCGGTCGTCGAGCCCGGCGAGGCGCCGGTCAGCGGAACGTTCCGGACTGCCGCCGAGCGGCTGCCCGCGATCGCCGCGATGGGCTTCGACGTGGTGTACCTGCCGCCGATCCACCCCATCGGCTCCACCTACCGCAAGGGTCCGAACAACACCCTGTCCGCGGGCAGTTGGGACCCGGGCGTGCCATGGGCCATCGGCTCCACCGAGGGCGGCCACGACGCGGTCCACCCCGACCTCGGCACGATCGAGGACTTCGACGCCTTCGTCGCGCGCGCCCGCGACCTGCGCCTGGAGATCGCCCTGGACTTCGCCCTCCAGTGCTCCCCCGACCACCCGTGGGTGGAGAAGAACCCGCAGTGGTTCCGCCACCGCGCCGACGGGACGATCGCGTACGCCGAGAACCCCCCGAAGAAGTACCAGGACATCTACCCGATCCACTTCGACACCGACATGGCCGGCATCGTCGAGGAGACCTGCCGGATCCTGCGGTTCTGGATGGGCCACGGCGTCCGCATCTTCCGGGTCGACAACCCGCACACCAAGCCCGTCGTGTTCTGGCAGAAGGTGATCGCGGACATCAACAAGTCCGACCCGGACGTGATCTTCCTGGCCGAGGCCTTCACCCGCCCGGCGATGATGCGCGCCCTGGCCGCCGTCGGCTTCCAGCAGTCCTACACGTACTTCACCTGGCGCAACACCAAGGCCGAGCTCACCGAGTACCTGACCGAGCTCGCCGGATGCCGGTCGGCCTCCGTGATGCGGCCGAACTTCTTCGTCAACACCCCCGACATCCTCCACGCGTACCTGCAGGAGGGCGGCCGCCCCGCCTTCGAGGTGCGGGCGGTGCTCGCGGCGACCCTGTCCCCCGCGTGGGGCGTCTACGCCGGGTACGAGCTCTGCGAGAACACCCCGGTGCGGGAGGGCAGCGAGGAGTACCTGAACTCCGAGAAGTACGAGTTCCGGCCGCGCGACTGGGCCGCCGCCGACCGCGAGGGCCGCACCATCGCCCCGCTGATCACCACGCTGAACCGGGTGCGCCGGCGCAACCCGGCCCTCCAGCAGCTGCGCGACATCCACTTCCACTCGACCGACAACGAACAGGTGATCGCCTATTCGAAGCACTCGGGGGCCAATTCCGTACTGGTGGTCGTCAACCTCGATCCGCACCACACCCAGGAGGCGACGGTCTCGTTGGACATGCCGGTACTCGGCCTCGACTGGCACGGGTCCCTCGCGGTGCGCGACGAGCTCACCGGCGAGACCTATCACTGGGGCAGGGCGAACTACGTGCGCCTAGAGCCGGGCCGCGCGCCCGCGCACGTACTCACCGCTCTGCGACCGTCCCCGCCCACCGGAGGGTCACCCACCACATGATGATCAACGACCCCGTCCACGACACCTTCGAGGACACCCCCGCCAAGGACCGCGATCCCGACTGGTTCAAGCGGGCCGTCTTCTACGAGGTGCTCGTACGCTCCTTCCACGACAGCAACGGCGACGGCGTGGGGGACCTCAGGGGGCTCACCGCCAAGCTGGACTACCTCCAGTGGCTCGGCGTGGACTGTCTCTGGCTGCCGCCGTTCTTCGCCTCGCCGCTGCGCGACGGCGGATACGACGTCTCCGACTACACCTCCGTGCTGCCCGAGTTCGGCGACCTGGCCGACTTCGTCGAGTTCGTGGACGCCGCGCACCAGCGCGGCATGCGGGTGATCATCGACTTCGTCATGAACCACACCAGCGACCAGCACGAGTGGTTCCAGCAGTCCCGCAAGGACCCGGACGGTCCGTACGGCGACTACTACATGTGGGCCGACAACGACAAGCAGTACCAGGACGCCCGCATCATCTTCATCGACACCGAGACCTCGAACTGGACGTACGACCCGGTACGCAAGCAGTACTACTGGCACCGCTTCTTCTCGCACCAGCCGGACCTGAACTACGAGAACCCGGCCGTGGTCGAGGAGGTCCTCTCCGCCCTGCGCTTCTGGCTGGACCTCGGCATCGACGGCTTCCGCCTCGACGCCGTGCCCTACCTGTACGCCGAGGAGGGCACCAACTGCGAGAACCTGCCGCGCACCCACCAGCTCCTCAAGCGGGTGCGGGAGGAGATCGACGCGCACTACCCCGACACCGTGCTGCTCGCCGAGGCCAACCAGTGGCCCGAGGACGTCGTCGACTACTTCGGTGACTTCGCCAAGGGCGGGGACGAGTGCCACATGGCGTTCCACTTCCCCGTCATGCCGCGCATCTTCATGGCGGTGCGAAGAGAGTCCCGCTACCCGGTCTCCGAAATCCTGGCCAAGACCCCGGCGATCCCGGACCGCTGCCAGTGGGGCATCTTCCTGCGCAACCACGACGAGCTGACCCTCGAGATGGTCACAGACGAAGAGCGCGACTACATGTACGCCGAGTACGCCAAGGACCCGCGGATGCGGGCCAACATCGGCATCCGGCGCCGCCTCGCCCCGCTCCTGGACAACGACCGCAACCAGATGGAGCTGTTCACCGCCCTGCTGCTGTCCCTGCCGGGCTCGCCGGTGCTGTACTACGGCGACGAGATCGGCATGGGCGACAACATCTGGCTGGGCGACCGCGACGGTGTGCGCACGCCCATGCAGTGGACCCCGGACCGAAACGCCGGTTTCTCCTCGTGCGATCCGGGCAGGCTCAACCTGCCGGTCATCATGGACCCGGTCTACGGGTACCAGGTCACCAATGTCGAGGCCGCGATGGCATCGCCCTCCTCACTGCTGCACTGGACCCGCCGGCTGATCGAGGTCCGCAAGGCGAACCCCGCCTTCGGTCTCGGCTCGTACACCGAACTGCCCTCGTCCAACCCGGCAGTGCTCGCGTTCCTGCGTGAGTTCGGGGACGACCTGGTGCTGTGCGTGCACAACTTCTCGCGCTTCGCGCAGCCCACCGAGCTGGATCTGCGGTCGTTCAACGGGCGGGTCCCGCTGGAGCTCACGGGTGATGTGCGCTTCCCGCCGATCGGCGAGTGGCCGTACCTGCTGACCCTGGCGGGACACGGCTTCTACTGGTTCCGGCTGCGCACCGAACAACGCGGCGAACAACGCGGCGAGCAGCGCGCCGACTAGGGACACGTCCCGTAGGCCGGGTACGGGGCGGGCAGCACGCGAATGGGTCAATCGCCCGCCCTGTACGGATCATCCTGACCCGACACTCACACATACCGGAGAAGCAACTGCCGCACATCCGGGACACTCTGCGCATTCTGTGACGGCCCGGGGAAAGGACGCGACGCCATGTCGGAGGCTGCATCCGCCCGGAGCCGGCTGACGGCCGACCGGGCCGCCCTGCTCACCGGGATCGGCCCGCTGGAACCCATGCTGCGGACCTGGCTGCCCACGCAGCGCTGGTTCGCGGGCAAGGGCCGCGCCATCGGCGCGCTCAGGGCCGTGTCGGCGGCCGAACTGCTGCCGCCGGGGTCCGTCCCCGGACTGCTCCACCTGCTCCTCGACGTCGACGGGGACTGCTACCAACTCCTGTTGGGCATCCGCCCGTCCCTGCCGCCCGCCCTCGCGCACACGCTGATCGGCCACGCCGAGGAGGGGCCGTACGCGGGCCGGGCGGTGTACGAGGGGCTGGGCGACCCGCGGCTCGCGGCGATCCTGCTGGAACGGTTGCGCGCCCCCGGCGTGCTCGGGCCGCTGCGCTTCGAGCGGGACCCGCACGCGCCGGTCCCGGCCGGGCTCGCCCCGCGGCCGCTGTCCGGCGAGCAGACCAACTCCTCCCTGATCTACGGGGATTCGTACATCCTGAAGGTGTTCCGGCGGGTCGGCCCTGGGGTCAACCCGGACCTGGAGCTGCCCAGGGCGCTGGCCGCCGCCGGCTGCTCCCGCGTCCCTGCGCCCGTCGCCTGGTACGAGGCCGAGCTGCCCGGTAGCGAGCCGCTGACCCTGGGCGTGCTCCAGCCGTACCTGCGCGGCTCCGACGACGGCTGGCAGCTCGCGCTGCGCCGGCTCGGCGCCGGGGACGACTTCACCGCCGAGGCGCACGCACTGGGCCGGGCCACCGCCGAGGTGCACAGCGCGCTCGCCGCCGCCCTGCCCACCGTCGCACTCGGCCCGGAGCAGACCGCCCGGCTCGCCGCCGGGATGACGGCCCGGCTGGCCGCCACCGCCCGGGAGGTGGCCGCGCTGCGGCCCTACGAGGCGGGGCTGCGGGGTGCGTTCGACGCGCTGGCCGCCTCCCGCGGGGCCGGGGTGCCGGCCCAGCGGATCCACGGGGACCTCCATCTGGGCCAGACGCTGCGCACCCTCGACGGCTCCTGGTCGCTGATCGACTTCGAGGGTGAGCCGGCCCGGCCGCTGGCCGACCGGCGCCGCCCCGAACCGGCCGTGCGCGACATCGCCGGAATACTGCGCTCCTTCGACTACGCCGCGCGCTCGCACCGGCCGTTCGCCCCCGCGTGGGCGGACGGCTGCCGGGCCGCCTTCTGCGAGGGCTACGCCCGCACCACGGGCCGCGACCCCCGCGAGGATCCGGTCCTGCTGCGCGCGTACGAGACCGACAAGGCCGTCTACGAGGCCCGCTACGAGTCCCGGCACCGCCCCGACTGGCTGCACGTGCCGATGGCCGCGATCCGCCGGCTGTCGGAACCTGCGCGGCCGGCCCACAGGGTGCCGCCGACCCCGCCGGCCCCCGGCTCCATCTCCCCGCACCCCCAACCGCGTCAGAAGCCCCCGAGGAGGCCGCTCGCGTGAGCGCCGCACGACAGCCGTCGCCGACCGTCCGCGACGAAACCGCATCCGTCCCGGCGTCCGCCAAGAACCCCCGCCCGCCCCGGGCCCGCCGCGCCGCCCCCGCCCACGGGGTCCGGCCCGCGCCCCCGCTCGGCGCGGAGGAACGGGCCCGGCTCCTGGAGGGCCGCCACCACGACCCGCACGCGGTGCTGGGCGCCCACCCCGAACGGGGCGGGGTGGCCATCCGCGCGCTGCGCCCGTACGCGAAGGCGGTCACCGTCGTCGCCAAGGGGCTGCGGGCCGAGCTCGTCGACGAGGGGGACGGGCTGTTCTCCGGGCTGCTGCCGCTGACCGCGGTACCGGACTACCGGCTGCTGGTCACCTATGACGGCGACGAGATCGAGATCCACGACCCGTACCGGTTCCTGCCGGCGCTCGGCGAGCTGGACCTGCACCTGATCGGCGAGGGCCGCCACGAGCAGCTGTGGAAGGCGCTCGGTGCCGAGCCGATGGAGCACCAGGGCGTGGCCGGCACCCGGTTCACGGTGTGGGCCCCGAACGCCCAGGGGGTCCGCGTCACCGGGGACTTCTCGTACTGGGACCCCACCGCCCATCCGATGCGCTCGCTCGGCGCCAGCGGTGTGTGGGAGCTGTTCCTGCCCGGAGTGGGCGCCGGGACGCTGTACAAGTTCGACATCACGCGCCCCGACGGCAGCCACACCCTGCGCGCGGACCCGATGGCCCGCTCCGCCGAGGTGCCCCCGGCGACCGCCTCCCGGGTGACCGCCTCCGCGTACGCGTGGGGGGACGCGCAGTGGATGGCGACCCGCGGGGACCGGCCCACGCACCAGGCGCCCTTCTCCGTCTACGAGCTGCACCTTGCGTCGTGGCGGCCCGGGCTCTCCTACCGCCAGCTCGCGGAGCAGCTGCCGGGGTACGTGAAGGAGCTCGGCTTCACGCACGTGGAGCTGATGCCGGTCGCCGAGCACCCCTTCGGCGGTTCCTGGGGCTACCAGGTCACCGGGTTCTACGCGCCGACGTCGCGGTTGGGCGGCCCGGACGACTTCCGCTTCCTCGTGGACGCGCTGCACCGGGCGGGGATCGGGGTGATCGTCGACTGGGTGCCCGCGCACTTCCCCCGCGACGAATGGGCGCTGGCCCAGTTCGACGGACGGCCGCTGTACGAGCACGAGGACCCGCGGCGGGCCGCGCACCCGGACTGGGGGACCCTGGAGTTCGACTACGGCCGCAAGGAGGTCCGCAACTTCCTCGTCGCCAACGCCGTGTACTGGTGCGAGGAGTTCCACGTGGACGGGCTGCGCGTGGACGCGGTGGCGTCGATGCTCTACCTCGACTACTCGCGCCAGGAGGGCGAGTGGGCCCCGAACGAGCACGGCGGGCGGGAGAACCTGGACGCGGTGGCGTTCCTCCAGGAGATGAACGCGACCGTCTACCGGCGCTGCCCGGGCGTGGTGACGATCGCGGAGGAGTCCACCGCGTGGGAGGGCGTGACGCGGCCGACGGACGCGGGCGGGCTGGGCTTCGGCCTGAAGTGGAACATGGGCTGGATGCACGACACCCTGCGCTACATGTCGAAGGAGCCGGTGCACCGCAAGTACCACCACCACGACATGACCTTCGGGATGATCTACGCCTTCAGCGAGAACTACGTGCTGCCGATCTCGCACGACGAGGTGGTGCACGGCAAGGGCTCGTTGGTGTCGAAGATCCCCGGGGGCGACTGGTGGCAGCAGCGGGCGGCGCACCGGGCGTACCTGGGGTTCATGTGGGCCCACCCGGGCAAGCAGCTGCTCTTCATGGGGCAGGAGTTCGCCCAGGGTTCGGAGTGGCGGGAGACGTCCGGACCGGACTGGTGGCTGCTGGACGACTCCTACCCGGCGGCCGGTGACCACCGGGGCGTGCGCAGTCTCGTGCGCGACCTGAACCACACGTACACGCAGGCGCCCGCCCTGTGGGAGCGGGACACCGTGCCGGAGGGCTTCGCGTGGGTGGAGGCGGACGCCGCGGAGGACAACGTGTTCGCCTTCCTGCGGTACGCCAAGGACGGCTCGCAGCTGCTGTGCGTGTCGAACTTCTCGCCGGTGGTCCGGCACGGGTACCGGATCGGGGTGCCGGAGGAGGTCCCGCTGTGGCGTGAGGTCCTCAACACCGACGAGGAGCGGTACGGCGGCAGCGGCGTGCGCCATCCGCAGCCGCTGCGGCCCGAGCCGGTCCCCGCGCAGGGCCGCCCGGCGAGCCTGCGCCTGACGCTGCCGCCGCTGGCCACGGTCTGGTTCAGGCCGTAGCCGGGCAGGGTTGCGGTGGGCAGCGCCCCGCACCGCGTCACGGCGGGGCGGGGTTGCTGTCCGCGCAGGGCGCCACCGCATTCTCGGGGGCGGCGTCAAGGCAATGTGTGAGAGCTGTGAGGGGTCTTGCGCCGACCGCGCCTGGCTGGAACCGTACGGTGTAGTCGATCTTCGAGTGCACCGATTACCGGACGGTCGCCGGGAAACCCGGCGAAATGCCATAACTCCATAGGACGTTCCTACGAGTTATGGGCTTGTTTGTTTGGTCTGTAGTCGGCGTGCCCCGGCCACTCCTACGGTGTGCCGTGTGCACTCCAGCCCACCTTTCAATGCCCCCGCCGCGCGTCGTCTCCGCGCGGCCCTGGGCATGGCTCCCGGTCATGTCGCCTATGGCCTGCGCGCCCAGTACGGACTGATCGTCGCGCCCGAGACCGTGATGGCCTGGGAGCGTGGCGAGATCTCGCCCACCTCGACCGAGCTCACGGCCCTCGCCGGCGTCCTGTGGTGCTCCCCCGGGGAGCTGCTCGCCGAGCCGGTCACCCTGCGGGAGCACCGGATGTCCCGGGGCCTGGCGGTGGAGGAGCTGTCCCGGCGGATCGGCCTGGAGGCGAACGCGTACCAGAAGATGGAGGACACCGGGCGCTGGAAGGGCAACGAACGCCAGTCCGCCGCCCTCGCGACGGTGCTCGGGCTGACATTGGCCCAGTTCGTGACGGCCACCGGCAAGCACGAGGAGCTGGCGGAGCTGCTGCGCAGTGCGGTGACCACGCGCTGGCAGGCGTACGTGAAGCCGCTGGGCAAACTGCTGCCGATCCCCAGGGCCCATCTGGAACGGGTACTGGAACTGCTGCACGCGGACTACCAGTCGCGGATGGTGGCGACGCTCAGCTGGGGCACCGGTGGCGGCGAGGCCGGGAGCGGGGACGCGGGGCGGGAGTTCCTCGCGGACATCGTGGACCGGTTCTGGAATCTCGCCGGCGGCGCGGCGTAGGACGCGTCCGGGCGGACCGGACACTTGTGGGACCGGCCCCGGCCCGTCGCGGAGAGCGACGGGACCGGGGCCGTTCGGCTGCGCGATCCGGGCCGAAGGTCCCGCCCCCGGCGCGTGCGCGTGCTCCTGGGGCGCGCCGGGCGGTCGGGTCGGGTCAGGTCAGGTCAGGTCAGCGGCGCGTGGACCACGACGGCCGCGCTGCCGGCTGCGGACAGGTCGTGCCTGAGCCGGTCGGCGGTCTTCCGGTCGCCGACGAGGACGGTCGGCGGGGCGGGGCAGGAGGCGATCGCGGTCTTCAGCCGGCCCAGCGAGGCCTGGTACTCCGTCTCCTCGACCGCCGCGGGGCCGCCGAGCTTGACGTGGAAGACCTCGTACAGCCCGACCATGTTGCCCGCCTGGTGGGTGAGGATCTGGGCGAGGAAAGTCGACTTCAGGTTGTAGTAGGACTCGTTGCTGTAGAGGGCGATCACCGGGGAGGTGACGCCCGGCAGGTCGCGTTCGGTGAGGACGGTGGCCGCCGGGCCCATGTCGCCCTTGAGCTCTCCCCTGGCCCACTTGAGCATGGAGCTGTCGTACCAGGCGGAGGGGTGGTTCCAGCCGGAGGGGACGCCCCACTGGACGTTGCCGAACAGGGCCAGCGCGGCGGCCGACGCGAGGCAGGAGCGCAGCAGCAGGTCGGCCCGGCGGCGCAGCGCGGGGCCCGTGGTGCGGACGGCCGGCGGCAGCATCAGCCCGATCAGACCGAGCGAGAGCACGGCGATCACCAGTCCGGCGGCGGTCAGCTTCTCGAAGTAGTAGGAGTAGTAGCCGATGGTGTGCTTCTGCCAGGCGCCGAAGACGCCGATCACCGCGGTCGCGCCGAGGACGAGGGCCAGCACCATGCGGCCGGTGCCCGTCCGGCGGTTCACCGGGAGGGTGGCCGCGACCAGGGCCAGCAGTCCGAGCCCGATGAACACCGGCCGGTCGGGGATGACCATCGGTCCGGCCAGGTTCGAGGTCTTGGCGACGTCCAGCTTCGTCAGGACGGAGACGACGCTGGGCAGTGCGGCCACGAGGGCGGCGGCCGCCAGCGCCCCGAGGACCGGGATCCGGCGCCCGGCGAACCGCCGCCGGTGGACGAGCAGCACCGCTGCCAGGGCGATGCCGACGAGGACCCCGTACAGGTTGTAGACGTACGTCACGGCGATCAGCCCGGCCGCCGCGAGGAGGACGAACTCGGTCCGGCCCGTCGCGGGCCGGACCAGTACGGCCAGGGCGACGGCCAGGAACAGCAGGCCGATGGTCTCGGAGTCGAAGCCGCGCTCGATCAGCTCGGCCATCGATCCGGACATCATCACCGCGGACGCGGTGGCGCAGACCGCGGCGGCGCGCCAGCCGTGCAGGCGCGGGCCGCCGACCCAGCGGGCGGCCCAGACCAGGACGCCGCACAGCAGCGCGTAGGCGGCCAGGACGTAGAGGAAGTACCGGTGCGTCATGGCGAGGGCGGAGCCGGCCCCGCCCGAGGAGGTCACCAGGGCGTCGATCCAGCCCAGCAGGAAGTGGGAGCCCTGCGGGTAGACCGCCTCGGACGGCGTCATCATGTACGCCTTGGCGGCGTCCTGGTGCAGGAAGGCGTAGCCGCCCACGTGACGGATCCCGGCGAAGTACGAAAAGTGCCCCAGCCGGTCCTCGGACGTGAGGAAGTGGGCGAGCCGGTCGGCGGCCGGCTTCCCGGCCACCGGGTGGTGGACGTAGTGCCAGACCACGGCGACGGTAGCGGCGACCAGCGCGTCCGAGCCGCGCAGCCGCAGCGGGATGCGGGGCCGGCGGCGGGCCAGCCAGCCGCAGACGGAGGCGGTCGTCAGCAGCACTCCGGCCCCCGGCACGGGGGCGAGTCCCCACGGCCAGAGGGAGAAGAGCAGGCCGAAGGCCATCACCGCGCCACAGAGCAGGAAGGACGCGAGCACGAGGCGGTCGAGCAGTCCGCCGCCCACCCGGATGAGGGAGGCGGTCGTCAGGACCAGGACGGGCAGGAGCAGCACGTCGAGGGCGAACGCGTCGAGCAGCAGCGGCACCGCCCAGGAGGCGGCGAGGGCCGCTGCGAGGACCGGCGCGCTGCGCCGTCGGGCGGTGGGGCCGGGGGTCCCGGGGACCGGTCGGACACCGACCGGGTCGGCGGTCGGGGCGGCATAGCTGGTCGCCACGGGAGTGGGGCACCTTCCATCGAGCACGTGCGAACGGATGACGGGGCCCGGACGTGCCCGCCCGTCCGTCGACGCGGCTCGGCCACCCATCCCCCGGAAAAAATATCAACCGTCGGGGTCCGGGGAGCGGCGCGGCCCCGCAGCGCCGGTCTCCGGGGCCGTGCGGCGGGGAGGCGGGACCGCGGGGAGGCGGGGCCGCGGGGAGGCGGGGCCGGCCGGGGCGCCGGTCCCGGCCGCGAGGGTCAGAAGATGGACTCGGCCTCGTACATGCGGTCCTCGGGGACCGTCTTCAGCGCCGTGACGGCCGAGGCCAGCGGGGCCATCACGATGTCGGTGCCCCGCAGGGCCGTCATGTTGCCGAAGTCACCGCGGTGGACGGCCTCGACGGCGTGCCAGCCGAAGCGGGTCGCGAGGACGCGGTCGTAGGCGGTGGGGGTGCCGCCGCGCTGGACGTGGCCGAGGATGACCGGGCGGGCCTCCTTGCCCAGGCGCCGCTCCAGCTCGACCGCGAGGCGGTTGCCGATCCCGGCGAAGCGCTCGTGACCGTACTGGTCGATGGCGCCCTTCTCGTACGGCATGGAGCCCTCGGCCGGGTGCGCGCCCTCGGCGATGCAGACGACGGCGAACTTCTTCCCGCGGGCGAACCGTTCCTCCACCATCTTCACCAGGGCGTCCACCTCGAAGGGGCGCTCGGGCAGGCAGATCCCGTGGGCGCCGCCGGCCATGCCCGACTCCAGGGCGATCCAGCCTGCGTGGCGGCCCATGACCTCGACGACCATCACGCGCTGGTGCGACTCCGCGGTGGTCTTCAGGCGGTCGATGGCCTCGGTGGCGACCATGACGGCGGTGTCGAAGCCGAAGGTGCGGTCCGTGGAGGAGATGTCGTTGTCGATGGTCTTCGGCACGCCGACGACCGGCATCCCGGCGTCCGACAGCATGCGCGCGGCCGTCAGGGTGCCCTCGCCGCCGATCGGGATGAGGGCGTCGATGCCGTAGCGCTTCGCCAGTTCCTGCGCGTTCTCGGCGGCCTCGTGCAGCCGGGCGCGCTCCATGCGGGCCGAGCCGAGGATCGTGCCGCCGCGGGCGAGGATGCCGCTGACGGCATTGATGTCGAGCGGCCGGAAGTGGCCGTCGAGAAGGCCCTTGAAACCGTCCTCGAAACCGATGACCTCGTCGCCGTGCCCGACCAGGGCGCGGTGTACGACCGAGCGGATGACAGCGTTGAGGCCGGGGCAGTCGCCGCCCGCGGTGAGAACTCCGATACGCATCGTGCTGTGTCTCCTGCCGTACAGGTAAAGAAGGGCGCAATGGGGAAGCCTGTCCGATTGTTCCACTGTTCCACGGGACCGGGGTGCGGCGCGTCCCGCGGCGCTCCGCCCGCAGGGCCTTTCGACCCTTGCGGCCAGGCCTTTTTCCGGCGGGCGCCCTATCCACCGGCAGAGGTATTGTCAAGAGGTCAAGCCCCATTAAATGGACATTCACAGCATGGACGGAGAGCACGCGTGACGCGCAGCGTGTACGTGACCGGCATCGAGCGGGGGGACGGCCGACAGGTCGTCGAACTGGGGATCATGGAGCTCCTGACCCGGCAGACCGGCCGGGTCGGCGTCTTCCGCCCGTTGCTCCACGACAGCCCCGACCGGCTCTTCGATCTGCTCAAGGCCCGTTACCGCATCGACCAGGAAGCGGCCACCGCCTACGGCATGGAGTACCAGGAGGCCTCGGCGATCCTCGCCGAGAAGGGGACCGACGAGCTGGTCTCGCGGCTGGTCGACCGCTACCACCGGGTGGCGCGCGACTACGAGGTCATGCTGGTCCTCGGCACCGACTACGCCGACACCAACCTCCCCGACGAACTCGCCCTCAACGCCCGCCTCGCCAACGAGCTGGGCGCGGTGGTCGTTCCCGTCGTCGGCGGCGTCAAGCACCCGGCCGAGGCCGTGCGCGCGGAGGCCCGCAACGCCTACCGCGCGTACGAGAGCCTGGGCTGCCACGTGGTCGCGATGGTCGTCAACCGGGTGGCCGCCGAGGACCGGGACGCCCTGGCCGAGCGGCTGGGTGCCCGGCTCCCGGTGCCCTGCTACGTCCTGCCGGACGACAAGTCGCTCTCCGCCCCGACCGTCGCCCAGATCACCCGGGCGCTCGGCGGCGAGGTGCTCCTCGGCGACGAGGCCGGGCTCGCCCGCGACGCCGTGGACTTCGTCTTCGGCGGCGCCATGCTGCCGAACTTCCTGAACGCCCTGACCCCGGGCTGCCTGGTCGTCACCCCCGGGGACCGCTCCGACCTGGTCATCGGCGCGCTGGCCGCGCACACCTCGGGCACCCCGCCGATCGCCGGTGTGCTGCTGACCCTGAACGAGCGTCCCGGCCCGGACATCCTCACCCTGGCCTCGAAGCTGGCGCCGGGCACGCCCGTGGTGTCGGTGGCCGGCAACAGCTTCCCGACCGCTGCGGAACTGTTCTCGCTGCAGAGCCGGTTGAACTCGGCGACCCCGCGCAAGCTGGAGACCGCACTCGGCCTCTTCGAGCGGCACGTGGACACCGGCGAGCTGCGCGACCTGCTGTCGGTGGCCCGTTCCGAGCGCGTCACGCCGATGATGTTCGAGCACGAGCTGCTGGAGCGGGCCCGCTCCGAGCGGCGACGCGTCGTGCTGCCCGAGGGCACCGAGGAGCGCGTGCTGCGCGCCGCGGACGTGGTGCTGCGGCGGGGCGTGTGCGACCTGACCCTGCTGGGCGAGGAGCCGGCCATCCTGAAGAAGGCCGCCGACCTCGGGATCGACATCTCGGGCGCCCAGCTCATCGACCCGGCCACCTCCCCGCTGCGGGAACGGTTCGCCGAGTACTACGCCTCGGTCCGCGCCCACAAGGGCATGACCGTCGAGCTGGCCAACGACGTGGTCACCGACGTCAACTACTTCGGCACCCTGATGGTCCAGGAGGGCCTGGCCGACGGCATGGTCTCCGGCTCGGTGCACTCCACGGCCGCCACCATCCGTCCGGCCTTCGAGATCATCAAGACCAAGCCGGAGGCCTCCATCGTCTCCTCGGTCTTCTTCATGTGCCTGGCCGACCAAGTCCTCGTGTACGGCGACTGCGCCGTCAACCCGGACCCGGGCGCCGAGCAGCTCGCCGACATCGCCGTCCAGTCGGCCGCCACCGCCGCCGCCTTCGGCGTCGAGCCGCGGATCGCGATGCTCTCGTACTCGACCGGCACCTCGGGCAGCGGGGCCGACGTGGAGAAGGTCCGCAAGGCCACCGAGCTCGTCCGCGAGCAGCGCCCGGACCTGTTGATCGAGGGTCCGATCCAGTACGACGCGGCCGTGGAGCCCTCGGTCGCCGCGACCAAGCTGCCCGGGTCCGAGGTGGCCGGCCGCGCGAGCGTGCTGATCTTCCCCGACCTCAACACCGGCAACAACACCTACAAGGCCGTCCAGCGTTCGGCGGGCGCCGTGGCGGTCGGCCCGGTGCTCCAGGGCCTGCGCAAGCCGGTCAACGACCTCTCGCGCGGCGCGCTGGTCCAGGACATCGTCACCACCGTGGCCATCACCGCGATCCAGGCCCAGTCCCAACCGCGACCGCTACCGCAGCCGAAGCCGCAGCCGCAGCCGCAGGCCGCCCGGTAATCACCCCCCGCACTCGAAGGAATGACCCGCATCGTGACCGCATCGCGCGTACTCGTCCTCAACTCCGGCTCCTCGTCGCTCAAGTACCAGCTCCTCGACATGGCGGACCGGTCCCGGCTCGCCGTCGGCCTGGTGGAGCGCATCGGCGAGGAGACCTCCCGGCTGGTGCACGAGCCGCTGACCGGGCCGGGCGCCGCGGGCGGCAAGCGGGAGCGGCTCGGCCCGATCGCCGACCACGGGGCGGCCCTCAAGGCGGTGGCGGCGGAGCTGGCCGCGGACGGGACGGGCCTGGACGCCCCCGAACTGGCCGCCGTGGGGCACCGCGTGGTGCACGGCGGGACGAAGTTCACGCAGCCGACCGTCATCGACGACGCGGTGCTGGCGGAGATACGGAACCTGATCCCCCTCGCGCCCCTGCACAACCCGGCGAACGTGACGGGCATCGAGGTGGCGCGCGGGCTGCGCGCGGACGTCCCGCAGGTCGCCGTCTTCGACACGGCCTTCCACTCGACGCTGCCGGAGTACGCGGCGCGGTACGCGATCGACGCGGCGACGGCGGAGAAGTACTCCATCCGGCGGTACGGGTTCCACGGGACCTCCCACGCCTACGTCTCGAGGGCGACGGCCGCGCTGCTGGGCCGGCCGGTGGAAGACGTGAACGTGATCGTGCTGCACCTGGGCAACGGGGCCTCGGCCTCGGCCGTCCGGGGCGGCGTGTGCGTGGAGACCTCCATGGGGCTGACCCCGCTGGAGGGTCTGGTCATGGGGACCCGGTCGGGTGATCTGGATCCGGCGGTCGTCTTCCACCTGGCCCGGGTGGGGGGCCTCTCAGTGGATGAGATCGATTCGCTCCTGAACAAGAAGAGCGGTCTGCTGGGCATGTGCGGCGACAACGACATGCGCGGGGTGCTGCGGCGGGTGGGCGAGGGCGACGAGGCGGCGGCCGTCGCCTTCGCGGCGTACGTCCACCGGCTGAAGAAGTACATCGGCGCCTACTCGGCGGTCCTCGGCCGGGTGGACGCGGTGGCCTTCACGGCCGGGGTCGGCGAGAACGCCCACCAGGTCCGCGAAGCTGCGGTGGACGGTCTCGCCGAGCTGGGCCTGGCGCTGGACCTGGAGGCCAACGCGGTGCGCTCCGGCGAGCCGCGGCTGGTCTCGGCGGAGTATGCCCGGGTGGCCGTGGCCGTGGTCCCGACGGATGAGGAACTGGAGATCGCCACCCAGGCGTACGCGCTGGTTACTCGCTAGTCACTTTGGACTTTCCACCAGACGGAATATTCCGCTACGAAACAAACCGATAGGATCCGCTCCATGCGCCGTTCCAAAATCGTCTGCACGCTGGGCCCCGCCGTCGACTCGTATGAGCAGCTGAAAGCGCTCATCGAGGCAGGCATGAACGTGGCCCGATTCAACTTCAGCCACGGATCCCAGGCAGAACACCAGGAGCGGTACGACCGCGTCCGGAAGGTCTCCGAGGACACCGGGCGCGCCGTCGGCGTCCTCGCCGACCTCCAGGGCCCGAAGATCCGTCTGGAGACCTTCGCCGAGGGTCCCGTCGAGCTGGTGCGCGGTGACGAGTTCACCATCACCACCGAGGACGTCCCGGGCGACAAGTCCATCTGCGGTACCACCTACAAGGGCCTGCCGGGTGACGTCGCCAAGGGCGACCAGATCCTGATCAACGACGGCAACGTCGAGCTGCGGGTGACCGAGGTCGAGGGCCCCCGGGTCAGGACCATCGTCATCGAGGGCGGTGTCATCTCGGACCACAAGGGCATCAACCTGCCCGGTGCCGCCGTCAACGTCCCCGCCCTCTCCGAGAAGGACGTCGACGACCTCCGCTTCGCCCTGCGGATGGGCTGCGACATGGTCGCGCTGTCCTTCGTCCGCGACGCCAACGACGTCAAGGACGTCCACAAGGTCATGGACGAGGAGGGCCGCCGGGTCCCCGTCATCGCCAAGGTGGAGAAGCCGCAGGCCGTCGAGAACATGGAGGCCGTGGTCGCGGCCTTCGACGCGGTCATGGTGGCGCGCGGCGACCTGGCCGTGGAGTACCCGCTCGAGAAGGTCCCGATGGTCCAGAAGCGGCTCATCGAGATGTGCCGCCGCAACGCAAAGCCGGTGATCGTCGCAACCCAGATGATGGAGTCGATGATCACCAACTCCCGCCCGACGCGCGCGGAGGCCTCCGACGTCGCCAACGCGATCCTCGACGGCGCGGACGCGGTCATGCTGTCGGCCGAGTCCTCGGTCGGCGCCTACCCGATCGAGACCGTCAAGACGATGTCGAAGATCGTCGCGGCGGCCGAGGAGGAGCTCCTCTCCAAGGGCCTCCAGCCGCTGGTCCCGGGCAAGAAGCCGCGTACCCAGGGTGGCTCCGTCGCCCGCGCGGCCTGCGAGATCGCGGACTTCCTCGACGGCAAGGCGCTGATCGCCTTCACCCAGTCCGGTGACACGGCCCGCCGCCTGTCGCGCTACCGCGCCACGCAGCCGATCCTGGCCTTCACCACGGACGTCAACACCCGCAACCAGCTCACGCTGAGCTGGGGCGTCGAGTCGTACGTCGTCGCGCACGTGAACAACACCGACGCGATGGTCGACCTGGTGGACGGCGAGCTGCTCAAGCTGGGCCGCTACAACGAGGGTGACACCATGGTCATCACGGCCGGCTCGCCCCCCGGCGTCCCGGGCACCACCAACATGGTCCGGGTGCACCACGTCGGCGGCGGCGCCCGCGACTGACGCCGCACCACCGCCCCGCACCGCCGAACTCTGCCGCACAGAGGCCGAGGGCGGCGCCCCGATCGGATCGGGGCGCCGCCCTCGGCGTTTTTTCGCGCGTGCGCGGTCTTTCGGGGACGGGTCTACTCCGGCGGGCCGATGTAGTTCTTCAGCCCCGGGACCGTGAGCGTGCCGCCGAACTGGCCGGCCTGGACCACCTTCACGTCCGTGAAGAAGGCGAAGGGGACGTTCAGCGGCGGCGGGCTGTTCGGGGTGAACTCGACCGGGATGATGCCGAAGAGGTTGCCCTTGAGGCTCTCGGTGTACATCGTCACCGTGCCGCCGCGGATCTTGGAGGTGGAGCCCGGGCGGGACTTCAGGTGGGCGACGTTCTTGTCCTTGCCGACCGTCTGGTACAGGTCCTTGATGTCCAGCGAGTCCGCGGTGAACTTCAGGACCTTCTTGGTCTTGCCGCGGGCCGTCTTGACCTCGACGATGCCCGCGTAGTCCAGGCCGTAGAGGGTCAGCAGGGAGCTGTCGAGGTACCAGGGCTCGTCCGGCAGGAGCGGGATGCCCGCCTCCAGCTCGGCGTCGGCCAGGGCCTGGGCGTCGTAGGTCGGACAGGGGAAGGGTTCCTTCCCGTCCGCGTCCTTCGTCGCCTGTGGCGTGGGCCCGTCCTCGTCGTCGGACCGGCCCGTCTCGTCCTTCGGGGTCTTCGCGGTGTCCTTGACCTCGTCGGACAGTTCCTCGACCGTCGCTCCGGCCTTGTTGGCCGCGTCGCGGATGGCGTCCGCCGCCGGGTCAGGGGCCGGGGCCGGGGCCGCGGGCTTGGGGGCCGTCGTCGTGGGCGCGGGCGCCGGGGTCGCCGGCGGCTGCGCGTCCGTGACGGGGCCCAGGAGCTTCTTGAGCGCGTCGCCGACACCCAGCGGGTCCAGCGGGTTGGTGCTCTTGGTCGGCGTGGCCGTGAGCGTCGGCGTGGTCGCGGGCGCCGGCGTGGCGGCGGCCGGAGCCGCGCCCGTCGGCTTGGTCGCCGTCGGGGACGGGGAGCCGCTCGGCTTCGGCTTGGTGGACGCGGACGCGGACGGCGAGGGGGACGCACTGGGCGACGCACTCGGCGAGGGCGACTTCGAAGGCGTCGGGGACGCCGACTCCGTGTCCTTTGGCTCGTCGGACCGCGTCACGCACGGCCCGGGGGCGAAGGGGATGTCCTTCTCGTCGGCCACGGCCAGCTTGGGCGCCATGCCCATGCCGACGAACACGGCCGTCGGCATGGCCGCCAGCGCCATCGTCTTGCCGACGGGTATCTGGAGCTTGTTCAGCAGCGATTTCCTGGGCGCCGCGTGCCGCGGCCCCTTGATCTCGCGGGACTCTGCGCCTGGGGCCACGCCCCGCTGCGTCTCGTCACCCCGCACTGTTCCTCCCGCCATCGGCATGGGCAGTCGTGTCGCTCGCGTGTGCCGGCGTTTCCGTTGCGCGCTGTCCCGGGAAGCCCTGGGGACCGTGAGGATCCCGGGGAGCCGCCATCGCCTCCGCCTTGCTCATGTCCACGGCGGCCGGCTGCTGCTCGTCCTGGGACTCGTCCACCGGCTGCCCGGGGGCCCATGACAGGGCGAGGGCGCCGCCGATCATGGAGAGGATGAAGCCCATGAAGAAGCCGCCCAGGTTGGACACCGGGAGCGAGACCAGGGCCAGCAGGATCGCGGCGACGCCCGCGAAGACGCGGATGGCCTGCTGGAACCAGAGGGCCAGACCCAGCGTGATCAGCAGGACCCCGATGATCAGCGCACCGGCGCCGCCCGTGGTGGCCATGGCCAGGCTGACGTTGCCGAGCCGGAGGTCCGCGTACGGGAAGTAGGCGATCGGGAAGCCACCGAGGAGCGTGAACAGTCCGGCCCAGAAAGGACGGCGACCGCTCCAGGCGTGGAAGTGGTAGTACACCACGGTGAGCCAGGCGTCGTCTTCGCGGCGCACATAAACCGGGGCCTGGGGGTTCATGGACAACAGCTCCCTGGAAACGGTGGTACGGAAAACTCTGTGGAGCCCCGGACGGGCGGGCGGCGGCTCGCGCCGCCGACCACCCCTCCGGTCACTGGCCGGGACGAATTACTTCTCGTCCTGGTAGCACGGCTGGTCGCCACCGACCAGGCGCAGCTTCAGGTCGGGCAGCCGGAAGGTGCCCGCCGTCGTCGCCCACGCCTTCTGGCGCACGTTGGTCAGGATCGCCTTGTCGGCGCGCTGCGAGAACGCGTACGGGCTGGCGACCGTGCCGGCCTGCGGCTTGGTCTTGTGGCTCGGGTCACCGACCGCGACACCGATGTCCAGGTTCTTGAACTCGGCGTCGGTGTCGAGCTCGGCAACATCCAGGTAGATGTTGTCGGCGACGGCCGGCTTGCCCTTGTGGCCGGTGCGCAGCTGCAGCGTGATGTTGCCCAGCGGCGTCGGGGTCACCAGCGACTGGCACATGTTGGTGATCTCGGCGTGGCTGAACCCGGAGATGGTGACCGGGTGGTGCTGCGCGTTGCCCTTGAGGTCGTGGCCCTCGGCAATGCCGCCGTACTGGATGAGGTTGGTACCGTCGAGCTTGTCGGCCGAGACCTTGAAGTCCTGGCCGGAGACGCTGAAGGACGCCGCGAGGGCACCCTGCGCCAGACCCACACCGACCGCGGCGGTGGCCGCGATGCTCGGCACCATGACGAGCGCGAAGCGCTTCCATCTGGTCCCGCCACGAACCTGAGAACTCATTTCGTTCCTCCTTCTCGGACGTACATCTCCGGTCCGGGCCGTGCCCGTCCTGGGATGGGAGAAGTGCTACGTCCTCGGGAAGGAGCGCAGGCGGCCGGGCCGCGGGTGTGCCACGTCCGATACACCGGCGATCACCCCCGAGCGACAACCACTGGGCCACGCGTTCGCGCAACCTGGAGGACAGGCCCCGCCGGTGTGGCAGAGACCCCCCTGTCCCACGTCCGGTGCCACGGGCACCGGCCGGCTCGGTGGGGACCCTCCGCCGCGGCTCCGGATGAGCGGGGCTGCGGGAAGGACCGAGCGTCGCCGATCGTGGTCCATTCCCGGCCGGGGCACAAGGGGGTTCGTTACTGGCGGGTAACGGCCTGATAACCGCAGTGAGGCCCGCTGTTGTCGGGCAGCAACACAGGGTGTCACCAAGGGCCACGACGTATCGGGGGAAGAGTGAACACACCGGACAGTTCACGGGGTTCGATTTACTCGGAGTAACAGCGGCCGCGATTGCCAAGTTTTGGCAAAGTGCGGCCGCTGTTTATCTACGTGTCAACAAAACGCGCGGAGGCGGGGAGCGCTCAGAAGAGCACCCGCGCCAGCGCCGTACGGGCCGCCGAGACCCGCGGGTCGTCCGCGCCGATGACGTCGAACAGCTCCAGCAGGCGCAGCCGTACGGCGTTGCGGTCCTCACCGAACGTGACCCGCACGGTGTCGACCAGGCGCCCGAAGGCGTCCTCCACGTGCCCGCCGACCAGGTCCAGGTCGGCCGCGGCGATCTGCGCCGCCGGATCACGCGGGTTCTCGGCCGCCGCGGTGCGCACGGCCTGCGGGTTCATGTCCCTGACGCGGACCAGGAGTTCCGCCTGGGCCAGGCCCAGCTTGGCCTCGGTGTTGGCCGGATCCTCGGCCAGGACGTTCTTGTACGCCTGCACCGCACCGCCCAGGTCCCCGGCGTCGAGCGCGACGACGGCCGCCTCGAGCAGGGCGTCGTGCGGGCCGGCCGGAACCTCGGCCTCGACGGCGGCACGGGGCGCGCCCTCGGCGTTCGGGTCCACCTCGATGCCGATGATCCCGAAGCGCTCCTCGGCGACCTGCACCAGCTGGGCGAGGGTCTCGCGGATCTGCTGCTCGGGGGCCACGCCCTGGAACAGCGGCAGCACCTGGCCGGCGACCACGGCGAAGACCGCCGGGATGCCCTGGATGCCGAACTGCTGCATCAGCATCTGGTTCGCGTCGACATCGACCTTGGCGAGTACGAGGCGGCCGCCCGCCTCGACGGTCAGGCGCTCCAGGAGCGGGCTGAGCTGCTTGCACGGCTCGCACCACTCGGCCCAGAAATCCAGGACGACCGGGACCTCGGCGGAGAGCTGGAGCACATCGCGTTCGAACCCGGCCTCGTCTACATCGATGACGAGGGCGGAGGGCGGCACGGCGCCGGCGGCCGGGGCCGCCCCGCCGCCCTGCGCCGCCTGACGTGCCGCTTCGGCGCGGGCCTGTTCGGCCTTGGCCTTGGCCTCACCGGCCGCCTTCACCGCGGCGAGGTCGACGACGCCGCTCATGGACATGTTTCTGGGCTGCATGCGTACATCCTCCCCCGAGTGCGCGCGCCGACGAAAAAGATCGCCGGAATTGACTTGATCCGCGATCGTGGTGCTGGTCGGAGCCAGGTCCCCACCTGACGCCAGTAGCTCTTCGCGTGGTTGTCGCTCTTACGCTACGAGCCGTAGCGTAACTCCTTCCGGCCCCGCCGCGCCCGTGATCTGAACCACAGCCGCCCGTTCGGCTACCGGCGGGTATGGTCTCGGCCATGCGCAACCCCAGTCCCGGCCGCACCGGCCGCCCCCGCAGTGCCGCCGCGGATGCGGCGATCCTCGCCGCGACCCGGGACGCACTGGTGGAGCTGGGCTGGTCGAAGCTGACGATGGGCGACGTCTCGGCCCGGGCCGGCGTCGCCAAGACGACGCTCTACCGACGCTGGGCCGGCAAGAACGAGCTGGTCGTGGACGCGGTCGCGGAGCTCTTCGACTCCCTCGAGCTGCCGGACCGTGGCTCCCTCGAGGCCGACATCGAGTACGTGGTCCTGCGGTTCGCGGATCTGCTGCGGCGCCCGGAGGCCCGTACGGCCCTGATGGCGGTGGTCGCCGAGTCCACCCGGGACGAGGCCCTGCGCGATCGCATCCGCTCGGCCATCGTGGACCGGCAGAAACGTCTCGTCGTACTCGGGCGCGAGCGGGCCCAAGCCCGCGGGGAGTTGCCGTACGAGGAGGACGAGACCCTCGCCGGCCGCACCACCGATCTCATCTTCGACGTGATCGCGGGCACCGTGGTGCACCGCGCGCTGGTGAGCTCCGAGCCGGTGGACGAGCTCTGGGTGGCCACCTTCACGGCGCTGCTGATGCACGGCCTGCAGGGCCCGGCCCAGGCCTGAGCGACACGAAGGCCGGCCGCGGCGCCGCCGTTCGGGCGCCGTGGCCGGCCTTCGTGACGAGGACTCAGAAGCCCGGCGGCTCCGTGTAGGTGCCCCACTCCTCGCGCAGGACGTTGCAGATCTCGCCCAGCGTGGCCTCGGCCCGCACGGCGTCCAACATGGCCGGAATCATGTTCGACCCGTCCCGGGCGGCGTCCAGCATCGCGGCCAGCGACTCGCGCACCTTGGCGTCGTCACGGCCGGCCTTGCGGTCGGCGAGGACGCGCACCTGCTCGCGCTCCACCTCGTGGCTGACCCGCAGGATCTCCAGGTCCCCGGTCACCGAGCCGTGGTGGACGTTGACGCCGACGACCCGCTTGTCGCCCTTCTCCAGCGAGCGCTGGTACACGAAGGCCGACTCGGCGATCTCGCCGGTGAACCAGCCGTCCTCGATGCCGCGCAGGATGCCCGAGGTGATCGGGCCGATGGGGTGCTGCCCGTCCGGGTGGGCGCGCAGCCCGCGCTCCTTGATCTGGTCGAAGATCTTCTCGGCGTCCGCCTCGATGCGGTCCGTGAGCTGCTCGACGTACCAGGAACCGCCCAGCGGGTCGGCGACGTTGGCGACGCCGGTCTCCTCCATCAGCACCTGCTGGGTGCGCAGGGCGATCTCGGCGGCCTGCTCGCTGGGCAGGGCGAGGGTCTCGTCGAGGGCGTTGGTGTGCAGCGAGTTCGTGCCGCCGAGGACGGCCGCAAGGGCTTCGACGGCGGTGCGCACCACGTTGTTGTACGGCTGCTGCGCGGTGAGGGAGACACCGGCGGTCTGGGTGTGGAAGCGCAGCCACATCGACTTCTCGCTCTTCGCCCCGTAGACCTCCTTCATCCAGCGCGCCCAGATCCGGCGGGCGGCGCGGAACTTGGCGATCTCCTCGAAGAAGTCGAGGTGCGCGTCGAAGAAGAAGGAGAGGCCGGGCGCGAAGTGGTCCACGTCCATGCCGCGCGAGAGCCCGAGCTCCACGTACCCGAAGCCGTCGGCGAGGGTGTAGGCGAGCTCCTGCGCGGCCGTGGCTCCGGCCTCGCGGATGTGGTAGCCGGAGACGGACAGCGGCTTGTAGGCCGGGATGCCCTTGGCGCAGTACTCCATGAGGTCGCCGATGAGGCGAAGGTGCGGCTCCGGTTCGAAGAGCCACTCCTTCTGGGCGATGTACTCCTTGAAGATGTCCGTCTGGAGGGTGCCGTTGAGGAGGGCCGGGTCCACGCCCTGCCGCTCGGCGGCGACCAGGTACATGCAGAAGGCGGGCACGGCGGGGCCCGAGATGGTCATCGAGGTGGTGACGTCGCCGAGCGGGATGTCCTTGAACAGGACCTCCATGTCGGCGGCGGAGTCTATGGCCACCCCGCAGTGGCCCACCTCGCCCAGCGAGCGGGGGTCGTCGGAGTCGCGCCCCATGAGGGTCGGCATGTCGAAGGCGACGGAGAGCCCGCCGCCGCCGGCCGCCAGGATCATCTTGTAGCGCTCGTTGGTCTGCTCGGCGTTCCCGAACCCGGCGAACTGCCGGATGGTCCAGGTCCGCCCGCGGTAGCCGGTGGCGTGCAGGCCGCGGGTGTAGGGGTACTCCCCCGGCCACCCGATGCGCTCGAACCCCTCGTACGCGTCGCCGGGCCGGGGCCCGTAGACCGGATCGACGGCATCGCCGGAGAGCGTGGTGAAGTCTGCCTCGCGCTTGCGGGCCTTGTCGTAACGGGCCTGCCAGCGTCGGCGGCCTTCCTCGATGGCGTCTGCGTCCATACCCTCGAATTTACTAGGACGTCCTAGTAAATGTCGATGGGAAACCCCGGGGAGTTCTCCCCGGGGAAGGACCGCTCGAGTCGCGGTCTAGGCCCGCGCGGTCGCCGGTGCGCCGGTGACCAGCGGTTCGACCTCGGCGCGGACCTTGCGCTCGACGAAGAAGGCGGCCAGCGGAATGGTGCCGCTCAGCATGACCCAGAGCATCTTGCCGAAGGACCACCGGGCCTTGGAGCTCAGGTCGAAGGCGAAGACCAGGTAGATCATGAAGAGGACGCCGTGGGCCTGGGACACCACGAACGTCAGATCGGCGCCCTTGTCGAAGCCGTACTTGAAAATCATGCAGGTGCACAGCACCAGCAGCATCACGGCAGTGGCAAAGGCCATCACCCGGTAGCGGGTCAGCACGCTCTTCTTCATGCGCCCGAGCCTAACCGTCCGTTTTGCTCGATCTTGACAGGGGCCTACTTCTCCTCGAAGTCGGCGGCAGCGACCCGCAGCGGCCGCAGCAGCGCGAAGATCTCCGCGCACTCCTCGGCGTCGTACGCCCCGAGTCCGAAGTCCATCGCCATCAGGTCCTTGGTGGCGGCCTCGACGACCTCGCGGCCCTTCTCCGTGATGGAGGCGAGGGTGCCGCGGCCGTCGTTCGGGTTGGGCCGCTTGTCGACGAGCCCGGACCTCACCAGCCGGTCGACGGTGTTGGTCACCGAGGTCGGGTGGACCATCAGCCGCTCGCCGATCTTCGACATCGGCAGCTCGCCGGCCTTGGAGAAGGTGAGCAGCACCAGCGCCTCGTAGCGCGCGAAGGTCAGCCCGTACGGCTTGACCACGGCGTCGACCTCGCCGAGCAGGATCTGGTGCGCGCGCATGATCGAGGTGATGGCGGCCATCGCGGGCACCGGCCCCCAGCGCCGCTGCCAGAGTTCGTCGGCGCGGGCGATGGGATCGAAGGGAAGGCTGAGCGGCTTGGACACGTACCAGACCCTACCGGTCGGTCATTTGACGGCGAGCCCCGTCTCACTCCTCGGCCGCTCCCCTTCCCGTGCGGTGGACCGCAGTTCGGCCAGGAGGAGCAGGACGACGGCCGTGCCGATGATCGCGGAACCGGTGACGACGTGGTGGACCGGGAGGAATTCGGCGGCGATCCCGGCCAGGGCCATGCCGACGCCCTGCAAGGTCATCATGCCGGTACTGAGCAGGGTCATCGCCCGGCCGCGCAGCTCCTCCGGGACGGCGTCGAGGTACCACTGGTCGAGGCCGAGCGTGTAGGCCTGGGCCAGACCGGCGAGCAGGAGCGCGGTGAGCGCGAGCGGTACGCCGGGCCGCAGGGCGTACAGGAGCAGCGGCAGCAGTCCCGCGGCGGCGAACGGGACCGTGATCCGCGAACGCGTTCGGGCGGTGAGCGCGGAGCCCGCCCACAGCTCTCCCGCGATGGTGCCGACGGGCAGGGCGCACATCAGCAGCCCCAGCGCGCCGGTCCCCGCGCCGAGGCCGGCGGTGTAGGGGGCGAGCAGCGCCTCCGGTACGACGACGAACACGGGCGGCAGCCAGAACATCAGGGTCAGCGCCCTGATCCGGCGATCACCGAGGACGGCGCGCACCCCTGCGGCCGGGGAGCGGCGGGATCCCGCGCGCGCGGGCCTGGCGCGCGTGCCCAGGCGCAACAGGAGCGCCGAGCCGAGGAATCCGGCGGCGGTCAGGGCAATGGCCCCGCGCGGCGCGAGGACGGTGAGCAGGATCCCGCCGAGGCCGAAGCCGATGAGCTGGGCGCTCTGGGCCACCATGCGCAGCAGCGAGCGGCCGAGGACGAAGGTGTCGCCGGTACCGAGGATGTCGGCGAGGGAGGCGCTGCGGGCGCCCTGGAACAGCGGTGCGACGAAGGACATCGCGCAGCGCAGGACGAGGAGCACCGCGACGGGCGTACCCGGGAGGGCCATGGCGGCGGCGCAGGCCGCACAGAGGAGATCGCACGCGACGAGCACCCGCCGGGCGGGGTGGCGGTCGGCGGCCCCGGCGAGCAGGGTGCCGCCCAGGGCGTAGGGGAGGAAGCCGAGGGCGAAGGTGAGCGCGCTCATCAGCGGCGAGCCGGTGGCGCGGTAGACGAGGACGGTCAGGGCGATCTCGGTGACGACCACGCCGAGCACGGACAGCAGGTGCGCGGCGAAGACGGGCCTGAATTCCCGGATCCGGAAGACGGCCCGGTACCCGGCGGCCGGGGTGGTGGTGGACATGGCAGGCAGCCTGGCGCGCACTACCCTGGCAGTCGTAGAGATTCGGTCCTGGACGAATCCCGGCCGAGCCGCGCCCGGGCGGGGAGGGGCGGGGGCATCGTGGGGTTCCACTTCCGGTTCGGGCCCGGCGACCTGCTGCGGTGCCGGTTCGCGATCTCCCCTCGCTGGGAGACGCAGGAGGCGGTCCGCGCCCTGCTCCGCCCGCACCGGCACACCTACCACCTGCCCTGGCTCCGGCAGGTGCGGGCCGCGGCCGAAGGGCTGGACCTGCGACCGCTGTGGCTGCTGATGCCGCGGGCGGGGCACCATCCGGATTTCCTCAGCCCGCCGCCGCTCGGCCCGTCCGTCACCTTCGAGGAGGAGCTGGCGCGGGTGCGGGCGGCCGATCCCGAGGCGGCGCGCGAGGACCTGCGGCTCTCCCTCGTCTGTACGCCGGGGGCGCTGGAGAGCGGCCTCGGGCAGCGGATGCTGGCGGACCCGGCGCGGGCGGTGCGGCAGTTGGCCGACCTCACCGAGCGGGCCTGGGAGGCGCTGGTCGCCCCGCACTGGCCGCGGCTGCGCGGACTGCTGGAGGCGGACATCCTGTTCCACTCGCGGCGGCTGGCGGGCGGCGGCCTCGAGGCGCTCTTCGACGGTCTCCACCCCGACCTGCGCTGGCACGGGGACACGGACACCCTGACCATCACCCGCAGCGGGCACCACGACCGGACGCTGGACGGGCAGGGGCTGCTGCTGATGCCGAGCGCCTTCGGCTGGCCGGAGGTCGTCGGCGGCTACGACCCTCCCTGGCAGCCGACGCTGGTCTATCCGGCCCGGGGGATCGGCGCCCTGTGGACGGCCCGCGCGGGCCCGGTCCCGCAGGCACTGGCCCAGCTGCTGGGCCGGGCCCGGGCCGAGGTGCTGTGCGCGCTGGACGAACCCGCTTCCACCACGGCGCTGGCCCATCGGCTCGGCCTCGCCGCGTCCACGGTCTCGGCGCACCTCGGGGTCCTGCGTGCGGCGGGCCTGCTCGTCTCCGCCCGCCACGGCCACCAGGTCCTCTACGAACGCACCCCGCTGGCCATCGCGCTGACCACGGGTGGGCCGGCGGTGTCGTAAGGGGGCGGCAACTGTCCGTTATGTCACGATGTCCCGGTCCGCTGCCCGTTCCTTCGTCCCGAGGAAGCCGGATGCGCCCCGCCGTTCCCCGACGCGCCGTTTTCCGCCGAGCCGATCCCCGACGCGCCGTTTCCCGCCGAGCCGTTCCCCGACGCGCCGTTTCCCGCCGAGCCGTTCCCCGGCGCGCCGTTCTCCGGCGCCGCCCCGTCACCCTCCTCGGCCTGCTGCTGTGCCTCGCGGCAGCCCCCGCGTGCTCCGGCGGGACGGCGCCCGGGGCGGGGGCTCCGGCCGCCGCCCCGTCCGGGACCGGGGCCGTCGAGTCCTCCGCGTACTGGGTGGACCCGCAGGGCGAAGCCGCCCGGCAGGTCGCCGCCTGGGAGGCGGCGGGCCGCTACGGCGAGGCCCAGGTGCTGCGCAGGATCGCGGAGCGGGCGACGGCCCTCTGGGGGCCGGGCGGTGATCCCGGCCCGGAGATCCGCCGGGCCGTCAAGGGCGCCCGGGCCGCCGGGCGGACCCTGGTGCTCGCCGCGCACCACATCCCGCACCGCGGCTGCGGCCCGCACGCGGCCGGCGGCGCCGGGAGCGCCGCGGCCTACCGCAGCTGGATCAAGGCCTTCGCCGACGGCATCGGCAGCGCCCGTGCCCTCGTCGTCCTGGAGCCGGGCGCGCTCGCGCACGTCGTCGACGGCTGCACCCCGCCCGAGCACCACGCCGAGCGCTACCGGCTGCTCTCCGAGGCCGTCGACCGGCTCAAGCGCAACCCCCGCACCAAGGTCTACCTGGACGCCGGCAGCCCGGCGTGGATCAAGGACCCGCTGGACCTCGTCGAGCCCCTGTCCCGGGCCGGCCTCGCCCGCGCCGACGGCTTCGCGCTCAACGTCTCCGACTTCCAGCCCGACGCCGCGGTGCGGGCCTACGGAGCCGAGATCTCCCGAGCCGCCGGCGGCAAGCACTTCGTCGTCGACACCAGCCGCAACGGCGAGGGCCCGCTGCCCGGGGACCGCAGCCGGACCCTGTGCAATCCGCCCGGCCGGGCGCTGGGCAGGCCGCCGACCGACAGGACGGACGACCCGCTCGTCGACGCGTACCTCTGGATCAAGCGGCCCGGCGAGTCCGACGGCCCCTGCCGCGGGGGCCCGCGGGCGGGCGAGTGGTGGCCGGACTACGCGCTGGGCCTGGCCCGCCGCGCCCGGGAGTGACGCGGGACCCCCGGCCGGCGGGGCCAGGGGCGCTCGGGGAGGACTCGAGGACGGACGGACCCGGGGAAGTGCGGCGGGGCTCAGCCCTCGGCGAGGTGGCGCTCCACCGTCTCGACCTTCGAGGTCATCGCGTCGACGACGCCCGGACGGATGTCGGCCTTCAGGATGAAGGAGACGCGCGGCGCCCGCTCCTCCACGGCCGCCACGGCGCGCCGGACCACGTCCATGACCTCGTCCCACTCGCCCTCGACGGTGGTGAACATCGCGTCCGTGCGGTGGGGCAGCCCCGACTCGCGGACCACGCGGACCGCGTCGGCGACGTACTCCCCGACCTCTTCGCCGACCCCCAGCGGGGTCACCGAGAACGCGACGATCACGCTTCGGCCGCCTGCCGGGCCCGGGCCGCGACCACGCTGTCGGCCTCGTCCCGCTTGAGCAGCCGGTCGCCGTAGAGGCCGCCGAAGGGCAGCAGCGCCAGCACGAAGAACAGCGCGACCTTCTTGAGGGGCCACTTCGCCCGGTTCCAGACATCCAGCAGGAAGACCGCGTAGATGACGAAGAGGATCCCGTGGAGGATGCCGAGCGGCATCATCAGGTAGTCGATGTCCGAGATCCGGCTCAGCAGCGAGCCGAAGATCAGCAGGGCCGGGAACGACAGCGCCTCCGGGACGGAGATGAGGCGCAGCCGGTGCAGGGCGGAGGCGGTCTTGATGTCCACGGAGAACCTTCGGGGTGGGAGCCTGGGGCCGCTCCAGTGTCTCAGCCGCTTTGCGGGATCTTGACCCGGGCCCCCCTGCCGCGGTGCACGCAGGGCCGCGGGGGCGCGGTCGCGCCCGGTCGCCCCCGGCTCCACCCCGGATCGCGCCCGAAACCGCCCGGGTGTGGCGCATATCGGCCACGGGGCCCTGTTCGCGTCCGCCTGCTGCCGATAACGTCATCCCGTGGCTCAGTTCCGACTCCAAGGCAGCAAGGTGCTCGCCGTCGACCTGACCGGGGATGCCGTGAAAGCGAAGAACGGCTCCATGGTTGCGTACGACGGCCAGATGGCCTTCAAGAAGATGACCGGCGGCGGCGAAGGCATCCGCGGGATGGTGACGCGCCGGCTGACCGGCGAGCAGATGACCGTGATGGAAGTGCAGGGGCACGGCACCTGCTTCTTCGCCGACCGCGCGAGCGAGATCAATCTGGTCAATCTGCACGGCGAGAAGCTCTACGTCGAGTCCAGCAACCTGCTGTGCACCGACGGCGGGCTGCGCACCGGCACGACCTTCACCGGTCTGCGCGGGGCCACGACGGGCAACGGCCTGTTCACCACGACCGTCGAGGGCTCGGGCCAGGCGGCGATCATGTCCGACGGCCCGGCGGTGGTGCTGCGCGTCAGCGCCCAGTACCCGCTCTCCGTCGACCCGGGGGCGTACATCGCGCACACCGGTGACCTGCGGCAGTCCTTCCAGTCCGGGGTGAACTTCCGCACCCTGATCGGCGAGGGCTCCGGCGAGTCGTTCCAGATCCGCTTCGAGGGCGAGGGCCTGGTCTACGTGCAGCCCAGCGAGCGCAACACCATCGGGGGCGACGTCTGATGCCGTTCCGCGAGATCAACTCGAAGATGGTCGAGGCCCAGGTCGTCCCGGGCCAGAAGATGTACAGCCAGCGCGGCGCGATGCTCGCGTACCGCGGCGAGGTCTCCTTCACCCCCAGCCTGACCGGCGGCCAGGGCGGGGTCATGGGCATGATCGGGCGGCGGGTGGCCAACGAGCAGACCCCGCTGATGACGGTCGAGGGCAGCGGCACCGTGATGTTCGGCCACGGCGGCCACCACATCCAGGTGATCAACCTGACCGGCGAGACCCTGTACGTCGAGGCCGACCGGCTGCTGGCCTTCGACGGGACGCTCCAGCAGGGCACGATGTTCATGGGCTCGCAGGGCGGCGTCATGGGCATGGTCCGCGGCCAGGTGACCGGCCAGGGCCTGTTCACCACGACCCTCAAGGGCCACGGCGCGGTCGCCGTGATGGCCCACGGCGGGGTCATCGAACTTCCCATCCACCCGAGCCGGCCGGTCCACGTGGACCCGCAGGCGTACGTGGCCCACCACGGCGACGTCCGCAACAAGCTCTCCACCGCGCTCGGCTGGCGGGACATGGTGGGGCGCGGCTCGGGTGAGGCGTTCCAGCTGGAGCTGTCCGGTCAGGGCGCGGTGTACGTACAGGCCTCGGAGGAGAAGCTGTGAACTTTGGCCCCGTGATCGGCGGGCCCGGCGGGCCGACGGTCTTCGACCCGTACACCCTGCCCAGCGACGACAACGTCAACGCGTACACCTTCTGCGTGGAACTCAAGGGGAGCCAGTGGTTCCTGCAGAAGGGCAAGATGATCTCGTACTACGGGAGCATCGAGTTCAACGGCATCGGCAACGGCCGCTTCGACCGGCTGCTGCGCACCAGCTTCCACTCGCCGCTGCACGCGAGCGACTGGGTGGTGGCCGAGGGGCAGGGCAAGATGCTGCTGGCGGACCGCGCCTTCGACGTGAACTCCTACGACCTGGAGAACGGGAACCTGACGATCCGGTCAGGCAACCTGCTCGCCTACCAGCCCTCCCTCGCCCTCAAGCAGTCGATCGTCCCGGGCTTCCTGACGCTGATCGGCACCGGGAAATTCGTGGCGGCGTCCAACGGGCCGGTGGTGTTCATGGAGCCGCCGCTGCGCGTGGACCCGCAGGCGCTGGTGGGCTGGGCGGACTGCCCCTCCCCCTGCCACCACTACGATCACGGCTACATGTCGGGCGTGATGGGCGGCCTGCGCTCGCTGACGGGCATCGGCGGCACCTCGGGCGAGGAGCACCAGTTCGAGTTCGTCGGAGCGGGCACGGTGCTGTTGCAGTCGTCGGAGATGCTGATGGCGGAACAGGCGGTCGGCACGGTCGGCGCCGGTGCGGCCACGGGCAACGCGCAGGGGGTTCCGGGGGCCGGCCAAGGCCCGCTGGGGCAGCTGGGCGTTCCGCGGATGCCGGGACAGCTGGGTGATCTCCAGCGCCGCTTCGGACTGTGACGCCCCAGAGCACGTCCCATTTTTGTACGTAATTCAACTTCTTAGGTAGAGTTCATTCATGGAGACCATGGAGACCGAGACGGCCACCCGGTGGCTGACCGATGCCGAGCAGTGCGCCTGGCGCACCCACCTGGACGTCAGCAGACTGCTGATGCACCAGCTGGAAAAGGATCTCCAGCCCTTCGGACTCACCAACAACGACTACGAGATCCTCGTGAACCTCTCGGAGTCGCCGGAACACCGGATGCGGATGAGCGATCTCGCGACCGCCACCCTGCAGTCCAAGAGCCGGCTGTCCCACCAGATCACGCGCATGGAGGCGGCGGGCCTGGTCCGCCGCGTGAACTGCGAGTCCGACCGCCGGGGCCTGTTCGCGGTGCTCACGGACGAGGGCATGGACACGATGCGCAAGGTGGCCCCGCACCACGTGGCATCCGTCCGCCGGCACTTCATCGACCTGCTGCCGCCGGAGGCCCTGGCGGCGCTGCGCGAGTCGCTGGACCCGGTGGCGGACCACCTGCGCGGTACGCGCGGCAAGGCCTGAGGGGCCGCCGCGCCCTCCTCGGCGATCGGCCCGACAATGGGTGGGAACGCTCGCTGCCGGCCGACCGCCCTACGGGCAACCGCAGGCGGTACGGCCGGCCTGAGGAGGTCAAGCCCATGAAGCGCACTGTGTACGTCTCCGCGGCCGCGTCCGTGATCCTGATGGCAGGAGGCCCGGTGGCGGCCGCCGCAGCGGCACCCGCCGACACGGCGAGAACCGTCCCCGCGGCCGCTGCGCCGCAGGTCGAGGTCACCGCGGAGGCCGCGCTCGCCGCGGCCCTGAAGAACTACCCCGGAGTGGTCGAGTCCCTCGACCGGGACGCCAACGTCTGGCACGTGGACGTGATCACCAAGGACGGCAAGGGCCACGCCGAGCTGGAAGTCGACGCCGCGTCCGGCGCGGTCACCCGGAAGAACGTGGACACCGACGAGGACAGCAGCGAGCACAAGGACCTGCTCGCCGCCAAGGTCACCGCCGAGCAGGCCGCCAAGGCCGCCGTCGCCGCCCATCCCGGGCAGGTGTGGACGGTCGAGTGGGATTCCGAGGACGACGGCAGGGCCGCTGCCTGGCACGTCGAGGTGAGGGGCGCCGACGGCAAGACGTGGGACGCCTCCGTGGATGCCACGACCGGCAAGGCCACCACGCAGTCCGACTCGGACGGCGACTCGGACGACGACCACGGCTGACCGCTGACCCGCTGATTCGCGGACTCGCGGACGAGAGGAGCCGCGCCCCGTGCGGGGGGCGCGGCTCCTTCCGTACTGCCAGGCGGTCCGGTCAGGCGTTGGGACGCTTGCCGTGGTTCGCCTTCTTCTTCTTGCGTGCTCGCTTCTTGTTGCCGCGCTTGGCCATGAGCCGCTCCCTGAATCGGGGTAATCCGGGCGTTCGCCAGTCTAGGGGCGGGGCGCCGCTCCCGCATCAGGCTTCGGCCGGTCCGGCATCACGTGTCGGCCCGGCTGTCCGGGGTCGTGCCGGTCAGCCGGTCCGGCGTCAGGCGTCGGTCAGGCTGTCCAGGAGGACGTCGGCCGCCGCGTACGGGTCCAGCTCGCCCCCGGCCACCCGGGCCGCCAGCGCCTCCAGCCGGGAGTTGCCGTGCAGATCGGCCATCCGGGCCCGCAGGGACGTCACGGCGATCGTCTCCACCTCGCGCGCCGCACGCGCCGTACGCCGCTCCGCGAGGACCCCCCGCTCGTCCATCCACGCCCGGTGCTTCTCCAGCGCCTCGACCAGTTCGTCGATGCCCTGGGCGCGCGCGGCGACGGTCTTGACGATCGGCGGGCGCCAGTCGGCCGGACCCCGGGACTCCCCCAGGCCCAGCATGTGGTTCAGCTCCCGGGCCGTGGCGTCGGCGCCGTCCCGGTCGGCCTTGTTCACCACGTACACGTCGCCGATCTCCAGGATCCCGGCCTTCGCTGCCTGGATCCCGTCGCCCATCCCCGGAGCCAGCAGCACCACCGAGGTGTCCGCCTGGGCGGCGATCTCCACCTCCGACTGGCCGACGCCGACCGTCTCGACCAGGATCACCTCGCACCCGGCCGCGTCCAGCACCCGGATCGCCTGCGGGGCGGCCCAGGCGAGACCGCCCAGGTGGCCCCGGGTGGCCATGGAGCGGATGTAGACCCCCGGGTCGGAGGCGTGGTCCGACATCCGCACCCGGTCGCCCAGCAGCGCTCCGCCGGAGAACGGCGAGGACGGGTCGACGGCGAGGACGCCGACCCGCTTCCCGGCCTGTCGGTACGCGGAGACGAGCGCCGAGGTCGAGGTCGACTTGCCGACGCCCGGCGACCCCGTCAGGCCCACCACGTACGCGTTGCCCGTCAGGGGGGCCAGCGCCGCCATCACCTCGCGCAGCTGCGGGGACGCCCCCTCCACCAGCGAAATCAGCCGGGCCACCGCTCTCGGCCTGCCCTCACGGGCCTGGGCCACCAGCTGGGGGACGTCCACCGCCGTCATACGTGCTGCGCTCCTCGGTTCTCGTACGGGTACGGGTGGGTGCGGTACCCGGTTACGCCTTGGGCACGCGGACGATCAGGGCGTCGCCCTGGCCGCCGCCGCCGCACAGCGCGGCCGCGCCGACCCCGCCGCCGCGGCGCTTCAGCTCCAGCGCCAGGTGCAGCACCACGCGGGCACCGGACATGCCGATCGGGTGCCCCAGGGCAATGGCGCCACCGTTGACGTTCACCTTTTCCGGGGTGACCCCGAGGTCCTTCATTGACTGCACGGCGACCGCCGCGAAGGCCTCGTTGATCTCGATGAGGTCCAGGTCGGCGACCTCCAGGCCCTCCTTCTTCAGGGCGTGCAGGATCGCGTTCGACGGCTGCGACTGCAGCGAGTTGTCGGGGCCGGCCACGTTGCCGTGGGCGCCGATCTCGGCGATCCACGGCAGGCCCAGCTCCTCGGCCTTGGCCTTGCTCATCACGACCACGGCGGCCGCACCGTCGCTGATCTGCGAGGAGGTACCGGCGGTGATCGTGCCGTCCTTCGCGAAGGCCGGGCGCAGCTTGCCCAGGGACTCGACGGTGGTCTCCGCGCGGATGCCCTCGTCCTGGGAGAAGACGACCGGCTCGCCCTTGCGCTGCGGGATCTCGACCGGGGTGATCTCGGCCTCGAAGACGCCGTTCTTCTGCGCGGCCGCGGCCCGCTGGTGCGAGGCGGCGGCGAACTCGTCCTGCGGGGCGCGCTCGATGCCCAGGCGGGTGTTGTGCTTCTCGGTCGACTCGCCCATCGCGATGTTCTCGAACGCGTCGGTGAGGCCGTCGTAGGCCATCGCGTCGAGCATCTCGATGGCGCCGTACTTGTAGCCCTCGCGCGACTTGGGCAGCAGGTGCGGGGCGTTGGTCATGGACTCCTGGCCGCCGGCGACCACGACGTCGAACTCACCGGCGCGGATCAGCTGGTCGGCCAGCGCGATCGCGTCCAGACCCGAGAGGCAGACCTTGTTGATCGTGAGCGCGGGGACGTTCATCGGAATTCCGGCCTTGACCGCGGCCTGGCGCGCTGGAATCTGGCCTGCGCCCGCCTGGAGCACCTGGCCCATGATCACGTACTGCACCTGGTCGCCGGAGATCCCGGCGCGGTCCAGCGCGGACTTGATGGCGAACCCGCCGAGGTCGGCACCCGAGAAGGACTTCAGCGAACCGAGCAGACGCCCCATGGGCGTGCGGGCCCCGGCGACGATCACTGAGGTGGTGTTGTTCGTTCCGGACATGAGGCACAGCCCCTTGAGGATGAGGAGTGAACGAGGGTTTACCTGAATGTACTGAGCGGTACCCGCGGCGTCACCGGGCTGTCGGTGTGATCGCTGGCACGTTGCGTGACCGCCCCTCTCGGCGGTGCACTGGTCCCATGCTGACAAGGATCGACCACATCGGAATCGCCTGCTTCGACCTCGACAAGACCGTCGAGTTCTACCGTGCCACGTACGGCTTCGAGGTCTTCCACTCCGAGGTCAACGAGGAGCAGGGCGTTCGCGAGGCCATGCTCAAAATCAACGAGACGTCCGACGGCGGCGCCTCCTACCTCCAGCTGCTCGAGCCGACCCGCGAGGACTCGGCGGTCGGCAAGTGGCTGGCGAAGAACGGCGAGGGGGTCCACCACATCGCCTTCGGCACCGAGGACGTCGACGGCGACGCGGAGGCCATTCGCGGCAAGGGCGTCCGCGTCCTCTACGACCAGCCCCGCATCGGCTCGATGGGGTCCCGGATCACCTTCCTGCACCCCAAGGACTGCCACGGGGTCCTGACCGAGCTCGTCACCTCCAACCCCGACGAGTCGACCGCCGCCCACTGATCGTCGAGCGTGCGTCACGGCACACCGCCGGCCGTGGTGTGCCGTCCGCGGCCCGCGGATCCGGGTCCCGGCGCGCAGGTTCGCCTGCAGAACACCACAAATCTCCGCACGCGGGCCAAATGGGAATTCTCCCGGAGCCGTGACGGGGAATCCTCGCAAGAGTGCACTGATGCCCCGATTCCCCGGCCGGTAGAGTGGCCATGGCTCGGCCGGGGTTCGGTGCGGAGACGGGGTCGGGGCCTGTGACCCCTGCCCCGGTATCTGACACCATTCCCCCGGGGGCGTCGTTCAGCGGGCGAGCGATGCTCATTGGGAGTGAGCTTGCGACCAGGGGACGGATGGGACCGCGCTGTGCGGGGCTACGAAAGCCAGGAGAGCCATCAGGCCGAGGCCGACCATCTCTCGCGCTTCGAGGCCGAGATGGAGCGGCTGAAGAAGGAGCGCGGGAAGGCCGTCCAGCACGCTGAGGACCTGGGATACCAGGTCGAGGTGCTGCGCGCCAAGCTCCACGAGGTGCGCCGTTCTCTGGCGTCCCGCCCCGCCTACGACGGCGCGGACATGGGGTACCAGGCGGAGCAGTTGCTCCGCAATGCCCAGATCCAGGCCGACCAGATGCGCTCGGACGCCGAGCGCGAGCTGCGCGACGCCCGGGCGCAGACCCAGCGCATCCTGCAGGAGCACGCCGAGCACCAGGCGCGCCTCCAGGCAGAACTGCACGCCGAGGCCGTCAACCGGCGCCAGCGCCTGGACCAGGAGCTCAACGAACGCCGCCAGACCGTCGAGGCGCACGTCAACGAGAACGTGGCCTGGGCGGAGCAGCTGCGCGCCCGTACGGAGTCCCAGGCGCGCCGGCTCATGGAGGAGTCCCGCGCCGAGGCCGAGCAGTCCCTGAACGCGGCCCGCGCCGAGGCCGCCCGGGTCGCCGAGGAGACCCGGCGCCGGATGGCCGCCGATGCGGAGGCCGCACGTGCGGAGGCCGAAGCCACCCTGCTGCGCGCCCGCAAGGAGGCCGAGCGGCTGCTGACCGCCGCCTCCGCGCAGGCCCAGGAGGCCACCGAGCACGCGGAGCGGCTGCGCTCCACCACCTCCGCCGAGGCGGAGCAGACCCGTAGGCAGACCCTCGACCTGGGCCGGGTCGCCGAGTCCCGGGTGCAGGAGGCCGACGCCGCCCTGCGCGAGGCCCGCGCCGCGGCCGAGAAGGTGCTCGCCGAGGCCAAGGAGAGCGCCGCGCGGCAGCTCGCCTCGGCGGAGTCCGTCAATGAGCAGCGCACCCGGACCGCCAAGGAGCAGGTCGCGCGCCTGGTCGGTGAGGCCACCAAGGAGGCCGAGGCCCTCAAGGCGGAGGCCGAGCAGTCCCTGGCCGATGCCCGCGCGGAGGCCGAGCGGCTGCGCACCGAGGCCGGCGAGCAGGCCCGTACGGCAGCGGCCGAGGACACCGCGGCGCAGCTGGCGAAGGCCGCCCGCACCGCGGAAGACGTACTGAACAAGGCCTCGGAGGACGCCCGGGCCACCACGAAGGCCGCGTCCGAGGAGGCCGAGCGGATCCGCCGCGAGGCCGAGGCGGAGGCCGAGCGGCTGCGCGCCCAGGCGGCGGCCACGGCCGACGAGCTCAAGGGCGCGGCGAAGGACGACACCGAGGAGTACCGGGCCCGTACGGTCGAACTCCAGGAGGAGGCGCGGCGGCTGCGCGGCGAGGCCGAGCAGCTGCGCGCCGAGGCCGTCGCCGAGGGCGAGCGGATCCGCGGCGAGGCCCGACGCGAGGCCGTCCAGCAGATCGAGGAGGCGGCCAAGACCGCCGAGGAACTCCTCGGCAAGGCCAAGGCCGACGCGGACGAGCTGCGCGGCGGAGCCAGCGCCGAGAGCGAGCGGGTCCGCGCCGAGGCCGTCGAGCGGGCCACCACCCTGCGCCGGCAGGCCGAGGAGACCCTGGAGCGGACCCGCGCCGAGGCGGAGCGGCTGCGCGCCGACGCCGAGGAACAGGCGGAGGCCGTACGGGCCGAGGCCGAGGCGGCGGCGCTCGCCCGGCGGGCCGAGACCGAGCAGGCTCTGGCCGCCAAGCGCGCGGAGGCCGACGAGGAACTCGTACGGCTCCACACGGACGCCGAGAGCCGGCTGAGCACGGCCGAGGAGACCCTGCGCGACGCCAGGACGGCGGCGGAGAACATCCGCCGGGAGACGGGCGAGGAGGCCGACCGGCTGCGCGCCGAGTCGGCGGAGCGGATCCGCACCCTGCAGACGCAGGCGGAGGCGGAGGCCGAGCAGCTGCGCACCGACGCGGCCCAGGACGCCGGACGGGTGCGCGCGGAGGCCGAGCAGGTCGCGGTGCGGCTGCGCGGCGAGGCCGAGGCCGAGGCGGAGCGGGTGCGCTCCGAGGCGCAGGAGACCGCGGACCGGCTGCGCGCCGAGGCGAAGACGGCGGCCGAGCGGGTCGCCGCGGAGGCCGCGGAGGCGCTGGCCGCCGCGCAGGAGGAGGCCGCCCGGCGCCGCCGGGAGTCCGAGGAGACCCTGGCGTCGGCGCGGACCGACGCCGAGAACGAGCGGGCCCAGGCCCGCGAGCAGAGCGAGGAGCTGCTGGCCGCGGCCCGCAAGCGCTCCGAGGAGGCGCAGGCCGAGGCGGCCCGGCTGACCGAGGAGGCCGAGCGGCGCGCGTCGGAGCTGGTGGCGGCGGCGGAGGCCACCGCCCAGCAGGTACGGGAGTCCGTGGCCGGGCTGCACGAGCAGGCCGAGGAGGAGGTCGCCGGACTGCGCAGCGCGGCCGAGCACGCGGCGCAGCGCACCCGGACCGAGGCCGAGGAGGAGGCCGAGCGGGTCCGCGCCGACGCGTACGAGGAGCGGGAGCGGGCCACCGAGGACGCCAACCGGATCCGCACCGAGGCGCGTGCCGAGACGGACGCGGCGAAGGCACTGGCCGAGCGGACCGTCGGCGACGCGATCGCCGAGGCGGAGCAACTGCGCAGCGACACGGCGGAATACGCGCAGCGGGTGCGGACCGAGGCCACGGACGCGCTGGCGGCGTCGGAGCGGGACGCGGCGCGTACCCGGGCGGATGCCCGGGAGGACGCGAACCGGATCCGCAGCGAGGCGGCAGCCGCGGCGGACGCCACCCGCGCGGAGGCGGGCGTCACGCTGGACGAGGCGCGTGCCGAGGCCAACCGGCTGCGGACCGAGGCCGCCGAGCAGGCGGACCGGCTCATCACCGAGGCCGCGGCCGAGGCGGAGAAGCTCACCGCGGAGACCCGGGCGGCGAACGAGGCCGCGGTCTCCGAGGCGACGGCCAAGGCCGAACGGCTCACCAAGCAGGCGGCGGACACCCTGGCCGCGGCCGAGCGGGACGCGGCCCGGGTCCTGGTCGACGCCCGCACCGAGGGCGACCGCCTGGTCGACGAGACCCGCGCGGCCAACGAACTCACGGTCGCCGAGGCCGCCGAGGAGGCCGAGCGGCTGCGCGCCGAGGCCGCGCGCACCCTGGACGACGCCCGGGCGGAGGGCGGCCGGATCATCGGCGAGGCCACCGCGGAGGCGGACCGCGTCACGGTCGCGGCGAACGAGACCCTGGCGAGCGCCGAGCGGGAGTCCGAGCAGACCCTGGACGAGGCCCGCGCCGAGGGCAACCGGCTGCGGACCGAGGCCGCCGAGCAGGCGGACCGGCTCATCACCGAGGCCGCGGCCGAGGCGGAAAAGCTCACCGCGCAGACCCGCAAGGACAACGAGCGCACGGTCGGCGAGGCCGCGAACGAGGCCGAGCGGCTGCGCGCGGAGGCGTCGGAGGCGCTGTCCTCCGCCCAGGAGCACGCGACCCGTACCCGGTCGGAGGCCGAGCGGGTCAAGGCGGAGGCCGCGGGCGAGGCGGAGCGCATGCGCGCGCAGGCCCGTACGGAGTCCGAGCGGCTGCTGGACGAGGCGCGCGAGGAGGCCAACAAGCGCCGGACGGAGGCCGCGGAGCAGGTCGACCGGCTCATCACGGAGGCGTCGGCGGAAGCCGAGAAGCTCACCGCCGAGGCGCAGAAGCAGGCGCTGGCCGCCACCACGGCCGCCGAGGAGCAGGCCGACGCGATGGTCGACGCGGCCCGCAAGGAGGCCGCGCGGATCACCTCGGAGGCGACCATCGAGGGCAACTCCCTGGTGGAGAAGGCCCGTACGGATGCGGACGAGCTGCTGGTCGGGGCGCGTTCGGACGCGTCGGCCATAAGGGAGCGGGCGGAGGAGCTGCGCGGCCGGGTCGAGGCCGAGGTCGAGGAGCTGCACGAGCGTGCCCGCCGGGAGTCGGCCGAGCAGATGAAGTCGGCCGGCGAGCGCGTGGACAAACTGGTGCGCGCGGCGACCGAGCAGAGCGTCGAGGCCGAGGCGAAGGCCAAGGAGCTGGTGTCGGACGCGAGCAGCGAGGCCAGCAAGGTGCGCATCGCGGCGGTGCGCAAGGCGGAGGCGCTGCTGAAGGAGGCCGAGCAGAAGAAGGCCGAGCTGGCCCGCCAGGCCGAGAAGGCCCTGGCCGAGGCACAGGCGGAGGCCGAGCGGCTCGTCGAGGAGGGCCGCCGTGAGCTGGAGGTCCTCGTGCGTCGGCGGGAGGACATTCAGGCGGAGATCTCCCGTGTCCAGGACGTTCTTGAGGCGTTGGAATCATTCGAGGCGCCTTCGGGTGGCGCGAAGCCCGCGATCGGCGGCCAGGGCGCGGGGGGCGTGAAGGCCGGCGCAGCAGCGGGGTCCACTCGTTCGGGTGGGAAGTCATCGGATGGCTAGTCAGTGCACGGGGCGTGTGCTCCTGATGGAGGTTCAGGCGAACGGGTGACAAGCAATCCGTCGCCTTGCCACTCAAAAGGGGTGTCATTGTCCAGGGCAAACGTGGATTGACTCGATGACACGCCGCTTTGGCGCCTAGGATTCCCCTTAACACCTCACGTAGCACCTCATCGGTCTCATTCGACAGGAACCCCATGAGCGACACTTCCTCCCCCTTCGGCTTCGAGCTCGTGCGGCGTGGTTACGACCGCGGTCAGGTGGACGACCGCATTACCAAGCTGGTCTCCGACCGCGACAGCGCCCTTGGACGTATCAACTCTCTGGAAAAGCGGATCGAGGAGCTGCACCTCGAGACGCAGAACGCCCAGGCCCAGGTGAACGACGCCGAGCCGTCGTACGCCGGCCTCGGCGCCCGGGTCGAGAAGATCCTCCGGCTGGCCGAGGAGGAGGCGAAGGACCTGCGCGAGGAGGCCCGTCGCGCGGCCGAACAGCACCGTGAGCTGGCCGAGTCGGCGGCCCAGCAGGTGCGCAACGACGCCGAGTCGTTCGCCGCCGACCGCAAGTCGAAGGCGGAGGACGAGGGCGTCCGCATCGTCGAGAAGGCCAAGGGCGACGCCTCCACCCTGCGCGCCGAGGCCCAGAAGGACGCGGCCTCCAAGCGCGAGGAGGCCGACGCGCTGTTCGAGGAGACCCGCGCCAAGGCCGCCCAGGCCGCCGCGGACTTCGAGACCAACCTGGCCAAGCGCCGCGAGCAGTCCGAGCGCGACCTGGCCTCGCGCCAGGCCAAGGCCGAAAAGCGCCTGGCGGAGATCGAGCACCGCGCGGAGCAGCTGCGCCTGGAGGCCGAGAAGCTCCGCACGGACGCGGAGCGCCGGGCCCGCCAGACGGTGGAGACCGCGCAGCGCCAGGCCGAGGACATCGTGGCCGACGCCAACGCCAAGGCGGACCGTATCCGCAGCGAGTCCGAGCGCGAGCTGGCGGCGCTGACCAACCGCCGGGACTCGATCAACGCGCAGCTGACCAACGTCCGCGAGATGCTGGCGACGCTGACCGGTGCAGCGGTCGCGGCCGCCAACCCGATCGTCGACGACGAGCCGGTCACCCGCGGCGTTCCGGCGCAGCAGAGCCGCTAGCGGATCCGCCGGGTGCCACGCGCGCCCGCCGGGTCCGATCGGGGCCGTACGTCACCTGTTTGAGGTGGCGTACGGCCCTTCGGCGTTCTAGCGTGGCCCGCATGATCGAGCTCGAGGGCCTCACGAAACGATTCGGCGCGAAGACCGCCGTGGACCACCTCAGCTTCCAGGTCAGACCGGGGGTGGTGACCGGCTTCCTCGGCCCCAACGGGGCGGGCAAGTCGACGACCATGCGCATGATGCTCGACCTCGACAACCCGACCAGCGGTACGGTCCGGATCGACGGGAAGCACTACCGGGACCTGCCGGAGCCGTTGAAGTACATCGGAGCGCTGCTGGACGCCAAGTCCATGCACGGTGGACGCAGCGCCTACAACAACCTGCTGTGCCTGGCCGAGTCGAACCGGATCCCGAAGCGCCGGGTCGGGGAGGTCCTGGACCTGGTCGGGCTGACGGCCGTGGCGAAGAAGAAGTCCAAAGGATTTTCCCTGGGCATGGGGCAGCGGCTGGGAATCGCCGCCGCGCTGC
The DNA here is from genome assembly GCF_040651925.1 of Streptomyces sp. NPDC048349. Taxonomy (NCBI): domain Bacteria; kingdom Bacillati; phylum Actinomycetota; class Actinomycetes; order Kitasatosporales; family Streptomycetaceae; genus Streptomyces; species Streptomyces sp. NPDC048349. The sequence goes on from NZ_JBEZLA010000004.1 coordinate 159,726, forward strand.
TCGGTGATCCGGAAATCCTGATGTTCGACGAACCCGTCAATGGTCTGGACCCGGAGGGAATTCTCTGGATCAGGAATTTGATGAAGGCCCTGGCGGCCGAGGGGAGAACGATCTTCGTCTCCTCCCACCTGATGAGCGAAATGGCGCTGACGGCAGACCATTTGATCGTCATCGGGCAGGGAAAGCTGCTGGCAGACCTGTCGATGGCTGATTTCATCCACCAGAACTCGCGCAGCTACGTCCGGCTGCGCACGCCCCAGCAGGAGCGGTTCAAGGACGTCCTGCACGAGGCGGGGATCGACGCCATCAGCGTGCCGGCCACCGGCGCGCTGGAGATCGACGGCGTGGGTCCGGAGCGGCTCGGCGAGCTGGCCGCCCAGCACCAGATCGTGCTGCACGAACTCAGCCCGCAAAGGGCTTCACTGGAGGAAGCGTTCATGCGCATGACGGCGGACTCCGTCGAGTACCACGCCCACGCGCCGGGCGGCCCGGGCACGACCGCGGTCATCCCCGGCGCCCCGGGCCCCACGGGCGTCCCGGGCATCCCGGCGGGCGCGGCCCCCGACAACCCGGCCCGGCCGGCCGACGTGCCCGCCTGGGGCTCCGGCTTCGAGGCGCAGCGCAAGGGGGGCGAGTGACCATGTCCTCCTTCCCCGCCGTCCTCAAGTCCGAGTGGACCAAGATCCGTACGGTCTCCTCGACCCTCTGGACCCTGGCCTCGGCCCTCATCGTCACGGTCGGCATCAGCGCCGCCCTGTGCGCGCTGGTGAACAGCACCTTCCAGGACATGCCCGCCGAGGAGAGGGCCACCTTCGACCCGACCCTGACCAGCTTCGCCGGGATGACCCTCGGCCAGCTCGCCATGATCGTCTTCGGTGTCCTGGTCGTCGGCACCGAGTACAGCTCGGGCATGATCCGCACCTCGCTGGCCGCCGTGCCCCGGCGCGGCAGCTTCCTCGCCGGCAAGCTGCTCGTCGCGACCGCGCTCGCCCTGGTCGTGGGCCTGGTCACGAGCTTCCTGTCGTTCTTCCTCGGACAGGCCATCCTGGGCGACCGCAGCATCGCCATCGACGCGCCGAACGTCCTGCGCGCGGTGATCGGCGCCGGCCTCTACATGGCGATGATCGCCCTGTTCTCCATGGGCGTGGCCGCCATGCTGCGCAGTTCGATGCTGGCGCTCGGCATCCTGATGCCGTTCTTCTTCCTGGTCTCGAACATCCTCGGCGTGGTCGAGGCGACCCGGAAGGTCGCCCAGTACTTCCCGGACCAGGCCGGATCCAAGGTCATGCAGGTCATCCCCGGGGCGATGGGCAGCGAACCGCCGCCGTACGGACCGTGGGGCGGTTTCGGGATCATGGCCCTGTGGACCCTGGCAGCGGTACTCGGGGGCTACCTCGTCCTCCGCAAGAGGGACGCCTGACCTCCTGCCCGCGTAGTACGGGAGATCCCCGGGTCGGTCTCAGGGCCGGCTCAGGGATCGGCCCGGGACGGAACCGCAGGGGACTCGATATCCTCTTAACCCTTACGCGGGCGAGAGTCGTCCCGGCCTGGTAAGGGGCAGCAAGATGATCGAGGCAGTCGGCCTGACCAAGCGCTTCGGCGCCAAGACCGCCGTCGACCAGCTGTCGTTCCAGGTCAGGCCGGGTCACGTGACCGGTTTCCTGGGGCCGAACGGCTCCGGGAAATCCACCACGATGCGCATGATCGTCGGTCTCGACCGGCCCACCTCGGGTCACGTCACGATCAGCGGCCGCCCGTTCCGGGAGCTGCCGAACGCGCAGCGGCACGTGGGGGCCCTGCTCGACGCCAAGGCCATGCACGGCGGCCGCCGGGCCCGTACCCACCTGCTCGCCATCGCGCAGCTCTCCGGGATCCCGGAGAGGCGGGTGGACGAGGTGCTGGCCGTGGTCGGCCTCCAGGACGTCGCCCGGCAGCGCACGAAGGGCTTCTCGCTCGGCATGGGCCAGCGGCTGGGGATCGCCACCGCCCTGCTCGGGGACCCGCAGGTGCTGCTGTTCGACGAGCCGGTCAACGGGCTGGACCCCGAGGGGATCCTGTGGGTGCGCAACCTCATGCGCCGGCTCGCCTCCGAAGGCCGCACCGTCCTCGTCTCCTCCCACCTGATGAGCGAGATGGCGCTGACCGCCGACCACCTGATCGTGATCGGCCGGGGGCGACTGCTGGCCGACATGGGCACCCAGGAGTTCATCACGCACAACTCGGCCGGATTCGCTCGGGTGCGCCCGGCCGACACCGATCCCCGTGGCCGGGACGCGCTGGGTGCGGCGCTCACCCGGGCGGGCGGCCGGGTCCTCCAGGAGCCCGACGGAGCACTGCGCGTGACCGGCCTGGAGCTCCCCCGCATCTGCGACCTCGCCCACGAGGCCGGCGTACGGCTGTGGGAGCTGTCACCGCACCGGGCCTCGCTGGAAGAGGCGTACATGCGGATGACCCAGTCCTCCCTGGAGTACACCTCCACCGAGGACCCGCGGGCCGAGCTGTGGGAGCCCGAGCCGCTGACCCTCCCGGCCTGGGAGGACGAGCCGGCCGCCCAGGAGGTCCCGCAGGCGGGCTTCTACGCTCCCCCGCCGCCCGCGGCGGGCGGCCGGCCCTTCCTGATGCCGAGCGACCCCGGCGAGCTCGCGCGGGCCGCCCAGAACAACCCCGAGGACTCCCGATGACCGGCCCCACGCCCACCGGCGCAACGACTGCCGCGGAGGGGCAGCCGCAGGGCTACAGCTCGCCGCTGCCGACCCCGCGGCCGCACCTGGGACACGCCCTGGCCTCGGAGTGGACCAAGCTGGTCTCGGTCCGCTCCACCCTGTGGACGCTCGGCTCGCTCGTGCTGACCGTCGTGGGCATCGGACTGCTCTTCGTCGCGCAGACCGATTCCGGGGACTACGTGCAGATCTCCTTCACCACGCCCGCCCTGTTCGGTCTGCTCGTCGGGCAGATCGCGGTGATGGTCCTCGGCGTCCTGACGATCACCTCGGAACATGCCAGCGGCCTGGTGCGGACCACCTTCACCGCCTCCCCGGAGCGGCACCGCGTACTGACCGCGAAGTACCTCGTCTTCAGCATCACGGCGTTCACCGTGATCGCCCTGTCGGTGTTCCTCGTCGGCATGGCGGCGGCCCTGGTGCACGACGGCTCCGCCGCCGGCGTGCACGACCTCGGCGAGTGGTTCGGCGCGCTGGTCGGCTCTCTCTACGTCACCCTGCTCGGGGTGCTCGCCCTCGCCGTCGGGGCGCTCGTGCGGCACTCCGCCGGGGCGATCGCCGTGATGCTGGGCGTGGTCACGCTGCCTCCGGTGATAGGCGGGATGCTCAGCATCTGGGAGGCGTCCGCGCCGCTCGGCAAGGCGATCATCGAGCACAACGCGCCCGTGGCGCTGATGCAGCTCTTCGGCATGAAGGAAGGCGCGAGCGGCGGGCCGACGCCCAGCAACCTCTCGCACATGGTGATCATCCTGCTGGTCACCGGCGGGGCGGTGGCCGCCTCCTACGCGACGGTCGCCCGCCGGGACGTCTAGTAGCTCTGACCGGAAAGGTGTGCCGGTCAGAGCACTGGCCCCGCTCTTTCGGATCTCGGCGGACGGCCGGGACGACCCTCAGTACCGGGGCGCGTTGCGGGACCGCTGCACCTTCGAGGTGCGGCGGTCCTTCGCGTTCCAGCAGGCCTTGTGCCAGTGGCGCCGGTCGTCCACGCCGCCGTACTCCGGCCAGGCCACCAGGTGCGGGGTGCCCGAGGGGATCTCCTGGTCGCAGCCCGGGCAGCGGTAGCGCTTGCCCGCCGCGCTCGCGCCCGCGACGTGCCGGACCTTCCACTCCTCGCCCTGGTACTCCTCGGTGCGCTCCAGCCCGTAGCGGTCGAAACCGGTGCTGGGGCGTTCGTCCGGAGTCTCGCCGCCCCTGGGGCGGTTGTGGCGCGGTGACACGTATACCTCACGGAAGGGCGGACGGCAGTGACTTTCTCCCAGACTACGCGCAGCGAGCCCGGGTACCCGCAGGGTGGCTGCCGAAGGCCGGCACCCCGGAGGGGCCTGGCCCGACAATCCCAATAACTTTCCTGTCAGCCCGTGCCTTTGGCACGTGTCAGACGTTGTTGCCAGAGGAAGAACCGGTCCACCTGGGGAGGCCGCGTCAGCCGCGAGGAGGGTAAAGGCGATGCGCGTAGGAGCGTTTGTACTGGCGGCCCAGTTCCCGGGTCAGGGACAGGGTGAGGCACTGCACCGGGCGGTGCGGACCGCCGAGGTGGCCGAACAGGCCGGGCTCGACTCGGTCTGGCTGGCCGAGCACCACTTCGTGCCGTACGGGGTCTGCCCCTCGGCGGTGACCCTGGCGGCCCTGCTGCTGGGCCGGACCCGGCGGCTGCGGGTGGGCACGGCGGTCAGCGTGCTGACGAGCACCCACCCGGTGGCCCTCGGCGAGCAGGCGGCGCTGCTGCACCTCACCTCGGACGGGCGGTTCACCCTCGGGGTGGGCCGGGGCGGGCCGTGGGTCGACCTGGAGGTGTTCGGGGGCGGTCTGGACGCGTACGAGAACGGCTTCCCGGAATCCCTGGACCTGTTGCGGCGCTGGCTGACGCAGGCGCGGGTGGGGGCCGCGGGCGAGCGGTACGGCTTTCGCGAAGTGGCCGTCGTACCGCGCCCCTCGGAGGCCCTGGACGGGGACGGGGCCGGCCCTGAGGTCATCGTGGCCTGCACCTCGCCCTCGTCGGTACGGATGGCCGCGCGACGGGGGCTGCCGATGCTGCTCGGCATGCACTGCGGGGACGAGGACAAGGCCGGCATGGTCGCGCTGTGGAGGTCCACGGCGCTCGCGGCGGGCCACTCCCGGGACCGGGTGGACGCGGCGGGCCACGTCTCCGCCGGGGTCTGCCAGCTGGCGGACCGTACGGCGGACGCGCGCGAGACGCTGCTGAAGGCGATGCCGGGCTGGCTCAAGCAGGGTCTGGACGCGCACGTGACCGTGGACGGCCGGGTGCGCGCGATGCGGGACCCGGTCGCGTACACGGAACTCCTGTGCGATCTGCATCCGGTGGGCACCCCGGAGCTGGCGCTGGACCGGCTGGCGGCGACCTCCGAGCGGACCGGCATCACGCGCTTCGCCCTCCTGACGGAGGGCTCGGGCGATCTCGCCGCGACGGAGGAGAACGTACAGCGCCTGGGCGCCGAAGTCCTGCCCCGTCTCGGCTGAGACCTACCGGCCGGCGCTGCCGGATACCGTCCGGCCCGACCGACCGGACGGCGTCTGAGAGACGGCCTAGCAGTCCCGCAGCTCGGGCGACTGGTTGAGCAGCTGACCGCGGATCGAAGTGAACTTGGCCAGCCGGTCGTCCACCGAGGGGTCCAGCGGGAACACCGCCACCCGGTGACAGTTCTGGAACGCCAGGCGCACTCCGAAGTGCCGCTGCAGAGCACCGCGTATCGCGTCGCTCGCGAGCGCGCGCAGCAGCTGCCCGCGCGCCTGCTCGTCGGGCGGCGGCGTCTGGTTGTCGGCGAACTGTCCGCCGTCCACCTTCAACTGGGCCACCAGCGAGCTGATCATCTCCCATGCGTAAGGCAGGGAGGTCCGGACGCAGTCGACGAAGGCGGCTTCGTCGACCTCGCCTCGCTCGGCCTGTTCGAGTAGGGCCGGTGAGACGTCGAGCGACATGGGTTCTCCTCTCGTGACCCCGGCGGATTGGGTTGCCGGAGCCTGACGGGCAGGGAAGGAGGCCGCGACGCAGCGTGCACGCTCCGCAACCTCCCGCTCACCACGGTAGGCGCCCCATGGGTGACGCACCAGGAGAATGCGCATACAACGCGCCATCCGCGAAGGGGGCTTTCAGGGGCGAATCGCGTGGAGCGCCGTCCGTCGAGTAGCGTTGCCGACCATGCGTCTCGTCATTGCCCGCTGCTCCGTCGACTACGCGGGCCGGCTCACCGCCCATCTGCCCTCGGCACCCCGTCTGATCCTCGTGAAGGCCGACGGCAGTGTCTCGATCCACGCGGACGACCGGGCGTACAAACCGCTCAACTGGATGTCGCCCCCGTGCACCCTCAAAGAGGGGAGCGGTGACGACGCCGACGTGTGGACCGTCGTCAACAAGGCGGGTGAGAAGCTCATCATCACCATGGAAGAAGTCCTCCACGACTCCTCCCACGAGCTCGGCACCGACCCCGGGCTCATCAAGGACGGCGTGGAAGCACACCTCCAGGAACTCCTCGCGGACCGCATCGACACGCTGGGCGAGGGCTACACGCTGATCCGCCGCGAGTACATGACGGCGATCGGCCCGGTGGACATCCTGTGCCGGGACGCCTCCGGCGCGACGGTGGCCGTGGAGATCAAGCGGCGGGGCGAGATCGACGGCGTCGAGCAGCTGACCCGCTACCTGGAGCTCCTCAACCGCGACCCGCACCTGGCCCCGGTCCGCGGGATCTTCGCCGCCCAGGAGATCAAGCCGCAGGCCAAGGTCCTGGCGACGGACCGCGGGATGGACTGCGTGGTCCTGGACTACAACGCGCTGCGCGGCATCGAGGACGACAAGCTGCGGCTGTTCTGACCTGCGGCTCGAGTGTTCTGACCTTCGGCTCGACGCGCGGTTCGGCGCGTCTGTTCGCGCGGTGGCTCGCGCTGCTGTTCGCGCGGTGGCTCGCGCGTCTGTTCGCGCGGTGGCTCGCGCTGCTGTTCCGTGTCGCGATGGCTCCGTCCCGGGGGGACGGAGCCATCGGCGTTTCAGGGACCGGTGGCGGTGGCCGACGCCGTGCCGGCGCCCGTGCCGGTGGTGGCCGTCGGCGTCGGCTCGGCGGTCTGGGTCGGCGTCGGCGAGGGAGACGGCTCCGTCGAGGTCGGCGGGGGCGAGACCGGCGAGGAGGCCGGCGGCTGCGGCGGCGTGGACTGCGGGCGGCGCGAGGGCGTGCGGGACGCGGTACGGCCCGCGGTCGGGCCCGCGGTCTCCTCGGGGGCGGTGGACTGCGACGGCGGGGCCGCCGGGTCGGAGGGCGCCGGTGCAGGATCGTTCCCGCTGGCCCCCGGCACCACCGCCTGAGCCGTCCGCGTCGGGGTGGCCGACACCGCCGGACTCTGGGTCGCGGGCGGGGCCGGGGCGTCCGAGGAGCTCAGCGCGAGGCTCACCACCGTGCCCACCGCGACCACGGTGAGCGCGCCCGCCCCGGCCAGCAGCACCCGGCGCCGACGGGCGGCCGCGCCGTCCCGAGCCGGTCCGGTCGGGAGGGAACGGGGGGCTGCGGCGGGCTCGGGTTTCGGCGCCATCGGGAAGGCGTCCTCGAACACCTCCGAAAGGGTCGTGGGCGACTCCGGACGCCGGATGACGGGCACCACCGGCGCCACCCGCGTCACGGCCTCGGCAGCGGCGCCGGCGGGCACGCCGGGGGCAGCCGCGCCCTTGGAGCCGCCGTGGCCGGCTCCTGCACCCAGGCCACTTCCGGCACCCAGGCCGGTTCCGGCGGACGGGCCGCTCCCGGCGCCCAGGCCGGTTCCGGCACCGAGACCGGTTCCAGCACCCGGGCCGGTCCCGGCGGACGGGCCGCTCCGTGCCCCCGTGCCGGTCCCGGCACCCAGGCCGGTCCCGGCGCCCGGGCCGGTCTTCGCGGACGGAGCGGTGCCCGCGGACGGACCGGTCGACGCGGCCGGCCCGGTCCCGCCGGTCGGACCGGCGCCCGTGGCAGGGCCCGGCAGCGCGGCGGTCGCCGGGCCCGCGGGCAGGGCCGCGGGCGCCGAGCCCGCCGCGACGGCCGGCGGCTCCAGCCTCAGCGGCGGCGACGCCGCCACCCCGGCGGCCTCCCGGTCCACGACCAGGGCCAGCGCCCTGCGGCCCGCGACGGTGCCCCGCTTGTCGGCCAGCGCCCCGCGCAGCCCGATCGAGGTCTCCAGCTCGGCCCGCGCCCGGTCCAGGCGTCCCTCGCACAGCGCGAGCACGCCGAGTTCGTGGTGGAAGTACGCCTGCTCGGCGACCTCCCCCGCCTTGCGCGCGGCCTCGGCGCCCGAGCGCAGCACCCGCTCCCACGCCTCCCAGTGCAGCGAGGCCGCGAACGCCGGGGCCGCCGTGCGCGCGAGCAGGACGGCCGCCACCACGTCCGCACCGGACAGCGCGCACAGCACGGCGTCCGCCTCGGCCGCCACCCGTGCCGGTGTCACCGAGGAGTGCCCGGTCCACCAGGCGTAGTGCCGGGCGGCGGTACGGGCCTCCTCGGCCGCGGTGTCCCCGTACCCGACCTCCTCCAGCTGCCGGACGACGCCCGCGGCCAGCCGGTAGCGCGTGCCGACCGGCGTCAGCAGGCCGCATTCCAGCAGTTCCGCCACCGCCGAGTCGGCGTGGGTGTCCCCCACCAGGGCCGGCAGGTGCGCGTGGTGCGGCAGCTCCCCGCCCAGTGCACACGCGATCCGCAGGGCGGCGCGCGCCGACTCGCTGACCCGCGAGGCCAGCAGCTCGGCGGGTGCCGCGCCCTCGGCAATGGTCGGCAGCGGCACGTGCACGGCGTCGCGGGGGCGCTCGTCGAAGACGCCGGGCTCCTCGTCGTCGTCGTCCTCGTCGGTGTGGTTGAGCTCGTCGCGCTGCCGCAGCAGCGCGGCGGCCTGTACGAAGCGCAGCGGAAGTCCTTCGGAGGCGAACCGCAGGTCGGCGGCCCAGGCGCTCTCCGCTTCCGTCAGCGGCCGGCCCAGGCGCGTCTCCAGCAGCTCCAGGCAGTCGCTCTTGCCCAGGCCGCCGAGGAACACCTCCTCGACGTGCGAGTCGTCGGAGGGCGCCCGCGTCTCGGGGGTCGCGGCCAGCAGGTACGCGCACTCGGGGGTGGCGTGCAGCAGCTCGTCGAGGGCGGGGCCGCCCATCTCGAGGTCATCGAGGAGGACGATGGCGCCGATGTCCCGCACCCGGGCCAGGAGTTCGATCCGGTCGGGCCGCTGGTCCGCGGCCTCGTACACGGTCGCGTACAGCGCGTGGAGCAGCTCGGCGGGCTGCTGGTGCCCGTAGCCGCTGAGCCGTACGACGCCGTCGGGGGCGAGGCCCGCGCACTGCGCAGCGACCGCGTCGAGCAGGGCCGTACGGCCGGATCCCGAGGGTCCGGTCAGGCGTACGGAGCGCCCCCGGCCCAGCAGCCGGACGAGGCGCTCCTGCTCCTCCTCCCGCTCCAGCAGCGGCCGGGCGACTGCGGGTGCGCCGGGCAGGGCGGGCGGCCGGGCAGCGGCGTCCCGGGCGGCGCGGGCGGCGGCGTCGCGCTTGGCGGGGCGGCCGGGGCGGGCGCCGGGCCGGAGCGGCTCGATCTCGCTGCCGTCGACCGGGTTGACGGTGAGCGCGAACTCGCCGGCGGTGAGTGTGACGACCCGGGCGGGCGCGACGGGCGGGGGCGCCGCGGACCCTGGTGCGGCCTTCGCAGGCTGTGCGGGTGCGGCCTTCGCGGGCAGCGCGGGTGCGGGCAGCTCGGCAGCGCCCTCGGAGGGTTCCCCCGGAGTGGCCTGCCGCTGTATGTGGTCCATGACCATGTCCCCCGATCGCGCCCTGCGCCTCGCCGTCGTACCGCCCGGCCTTCGCACACGCCGCTGCCGCTACTGGTCCGGTTTCCGCCCGAACCCTAGACGGTGGCCGGTCGTGCGGGGAACCGCGGGGGTGCCATCACCACCGGACCGTTACGTTTCCGCAGGAAAACGGAACGCTACGTTCACACCCGGGGCAGGGACTCCGCTTCCAGTCCGCCCTCGATCGCGAGGATGCGGTGCAGCCGGGTGGCCACGAGCAGCCGCTGCATCTGGGGCGGTACTCCGCGCAGCACCAGGCGCCGTCCGGTCCGGCCGGCCCTGCGGTGCGCGCCCATGATCACGCCGAGGCCGGTCGCGTCCCAGGAGTCGAGCCCGGTGAGGTCGAGCACGAGGTCGCCGTGGCCGTCGTCGAGGGCGGTGTGGAGGACCGTACGGGCGTCCGCCGCGCTGCGCACGTCGAGGCGACCCCCGACGACGAGTTCGGCGTGGTCGCCCCTGATGTGCATGTGTACTCCCGGCGGTACTGCGTACGTGTGGTCCGGCTGGTCCTTGGTCGGCAACTCTCACTGCAACTGACTGCCGCACGGGCAGGGAAGTTGCCGACCGTGAGCGAACCGATACCTAATTCACCCCGAGGGGTGATGGCATTCGAACAGAGGTGCTCGGCGGTACGGCCTTGCGGCCGTCCTGCGGTCAGTGCTTGTAGAAGCCCTGTCCGCTCTTGCGGCCGATGTCCCCGGCGTCCACCATGCGGCGCATCAGCTCCGGCGGCGCGAACTTCTCGTCCTGGGACTCGGTGTAGATGTTGCTGGTGGCGTGCAGCAGGATGTCGACGCCCGTGAGGTCGGCGGTGGCGAGCGGGCCCATGGCGTGCCCGAAGCCCAGCTTGCACGCGATGTCGATGTCCTCGGCGGAGGCCACGCCGGATTCGTACAGCTTGGCGGCCTCGACGACCAGCGCGGAGATCAGACGGGTCGTCACGAAACCGGCGACGTCGCGGTTGACGACGATGCAGGTCTTGCCGACGGACTCGGCGAACGCGCGGGTGGTGGCGAGGGTTTCGTCGCTCGTCTTGTAGCCGCGGACGAGCTCGCAGAGCTGCATCATCGGCACGGGCGAGAAGAAGTGGGCGCCGACGACGCGCTCGGGGCGCTCCGTCACGGCCGCGATCTTGGTGATCGGGATGGCGGAGGTGTTGGAGGCGAGGATGGCGTCCTCGCGGACGATCTTGTCGAGGGCCCGGAAGATCTCGTGCTTGATCTCGATCTTCTCGAAGGCGGCCTCGACCACGATGTCGACGTCGGCAACGGCGTCGAGGTCGGTCGTGGTCGTGATGCGCCCGAGCGCCGCCTCGGCGTCCTCGGCCGAGAGCTTGCCCTTGGAGACGAACTTGTCGTAAGAGGCCTTGATCCCGTCCGTACCGCGGGTCAGCGCGGCGTCGGTGACGTCGCGCAGCACCACGTCCCAGCCCGCCTGAGCGGAGACCTGAGCGATCCCGGACCCCATCAAGCCGGCACCGATGACGGCAAGCTTCCCAGCCACTGCACACCCCTTGCTTCCGAAAAGGCCCGGTCTCGAACGGGCCCGGTCGTGAGAACGGCCCTGACGCGTAGCCACTCCGGCGGAGACTAGCGCCCGGCCGCTGCGGTGTGACCGTGAAGTAACACGCGTCACGTCTCAGATGACGGACATCACACCGGTACGGCCCAGCAGCGCGGCGGCCGCCCGCAGTTGGCCCGGACTACCCTGGCGGCATGGTGAACCTCACGCGCATCTACACCCGTACCGGCGACAAGGGCACGACCGCGCTCGGCGACATGAGCCGCACGGCCAAGACCGACCTGCGGATCTCCGCGTACGCCGACGCCAACGAGGCCAACGCGGCGATCGGGACGGCGATCGCGCTGGGCGACCTGCCGGCCGAGGTCGTGAAGGTCCTGGTCCGGGTGCAAAACGACCTGTTCGACGTGGGTGCGGACCTGTGCACCCCGGTGGTCGAGGACCCGCAGTACCCGCCGCTGCGTGTGGAGCAGTTCTACATCGACAAGCTGGAGGCGGACTGCGACGTCTTCAACGAGCAGCTGGAGAAGCTGCGCAGCTTCATCCTCCCCGGCGGCGCGCCCGGCGCGGCGCTGCTGCACCAGGCCTGCACGGTGGTCCGGCGCGCCGAGCGCTCCACGTGGGCGGCCCTGGAGGCGCACGGCGAGACGATGAACCCGCTGACCGCCACCTACCTCAACCGCCTGTCCGACCTCCTGTTCATCCTGGCCCGTACGGCCAACAAGGAGGTCGGGGACGTGCTGTGGGTGCCCGGCGGCGACCGCTAGTCGCGCGGCCGCGGCTACGAGACCCGGCCCGCCGGAGCCTTCTTCGGCCACACCGTGTAGGCGACGGCGACCAGGGCGTGGATGGCGACCGCCCGCAGGGCCCCGTACTGCCAGGCCTCCAGCGAGCTGACGTCGCCCGCGTCGCCCACGTACCAGATCGCGCTCTGGAGGAGGCCGAGGGCGACGGCGGCCGCGATGACGGTCCTGATCCACAGCCGCCACTCGTGGGCGGCCCTCGCCCTGCCGTACCCCGCGCCGGCGGGCTTGGGTCCGCCGGCCAGCCGGTGCGCGGCGTGCCCGTCGAGCCACTTGATCGTGTAGTGGCCGTAGGCGACGGTGTAGCCGATGTAGAGCGCGGCGAGACCGTGCTTCCAGTCCGGCGCGGCCCCGTTCTTGAGGTCGAGCGTGGTGACGACCAGCAGGACCAGCTCCATCACGGGCTCGCAGAGCAGGACCGCCGCGCCCAGCCGGGGCTTCTTCGCGAGGTAGCGCAGGGCCAGGCCGGCGACCAGCAGCACCCAGAAGCCGACCTCACAGGCGATGATCAGCGCGACGATCACAGGACTCTCCGTTCCGTTCGGGACTGACGCTTCCCTCACAGGCTCCCGTCCGATCCGGCCCGTTTCGTCGTCGCCGATGAGGAAAGGCGGCTGCATCCTTCGATGTAGCGGCACGTCGCCCTCTGCGCCGAGGCCGGCGCCCCGCGCACCCTGTTGGATGGGACCGTGACCCCGAAGAGCCTGCGCCCCCACCGCGACGACGTGCTCCTCGCCGTGGTCAGCGTCCTCGCCGGCGTGGCGATGTGGTCGCTCGGCGTCCACAGCACCGGCCACCGGCACCTGCTGCCCGCCTGGGCGGCGCTGGTCCCGCTCGTGGCGCTCGGCGCGATGGAGCTGCTGCGCCGGACCATGCCCCGCCTGACCCTGATCGTCGGCACCCTCGGCGTGATCGCCGACCAGTTCACGGTGGGCAGCCTCGCCACCGTCGTGATCTTCACCGACCTGATGTACGCCGCCGTGGTCTACGGGAAACCGGCCATGGCCCGGCGGCTCCCGGTCACCACCGGGCTGATCACCGTCGTCGTCACCATCGCCTCGGTGGCCTGGCTGCGCACGCCCGAAGCCCTGCTGATCGGCGTGATCACCGGGATCGTGAGCTTCGCCCCGGCCCTGACCGGAGCCACCTTGCGCAACCACCGCGAGGCCGCCGTGGCCGCCCGGCTGCGGGCCGAGCAGACCGCGCTGCTGGCCGAGATGGACCGCAGCCAGGCGGTCACCGCCGAGCGCGCCCGGATGGCGCGGGAGCTGCACGACATGGTGGCCAACCACCTCTCCGCCATCGCCATCCACTCCACCGCCGCACTCTCCATCGACAAGGCCGACACCAGCCGGGAGGCCCTGCGGGTGATCAGGGAGAACAGCGTGCAGGGCCTGGCCGAGATGCGCCGGCTGATCGGGCTGCTGCGGGACGCGGGGGCAGAGCACGAGGCGGTCGCCGTGCCCACGCTGGACGGCCTGGACGCCCTGCTCGGGCAGGCCCGCACCAACGGCTCGGCGAGCGGGCTGGACTTCGTACTGCACGATGAGCGCCGGCCGGGGGAACGGGTGCCGGCCCCGGTGGAGCTGGCCGCGTACCGGATCGTCCAGGAGTCGCTGACCAATGCCCTCAAGCACGCCATCGCGGGCACGGTGACGGTCCGCGTGGCCCGGACGGACGGGCAGCTGACCGTGCGGGTGGACTCTCCCTACGGGGAGCGCCCGGGCCCGCGGGCACCCGGCTCCGGCGCCGGGCTGGTCGGCATGCGGGAGCGGGCGGAGCTGCTGGGCGGAGCGTTCTCGGCGGGCCGGAGCGAGGGGCTGTGGCGGGTGCGGGCGACACTGCCCGCGGAGGAGAAGGCGGTGGAAGCATGACCATCACGGTGGTGGTGGCGGACGACCAGAGCGCGGTGCGGGCGGGGCTGGTGCTCATCCTGGGCAGTGCGGGCGGCATCGAGGTGGTGGGCGAGGCGGCCGACGGGGAGGAGGCGGTGCGCCTGGCCCGGGAGCTGCGGCCCGACCTCGTCCTCATGGACGTGCAGATGCCGCGGCTCGACGGGGTCTCCGCGACCCGCCAGGTGGTCGCCGAAGGGCTCGCCGATGTCCTGGTGCTGACCACCTTCGACCTCGACGAGTACGTCTTCGGTGCGCTGCGGGCGGGCGCCGCGGGCTTCCTCCTGAAGAACGCGGAGGCCGCGGAGCTGATCGAGGCGGTTCGGACCGTCGCGCGCGGGGAGGGGCTGATCGCCCCGGCGGTGACCCGGCGGCTGATCGCGGAGTTCGCGGCTCCGGCGAGCCCCGCCAGGCCCACCGCGCCTCCGGCGCTGGAGACGCTGACCCGGCGCGAGCGCGAGGTGCTCTCCTGCCTGGGCGCGGGATTGTCGAACGCGGAGATCGCCGGCCGCCTGGACATGGCCGAGGCGACGGCCAAAACCCACGTCAGCCGCCTCCTGGGCAAGCTGGAGCTGCGCAGCCGCGTCCAAGCTGCCGTCCTGGCGCAGGAGTTGGGGCTCTAGGCATGAGGTCTGGACCTCTTGACGGTTGGTCCAGACCTTTCTACGCTCACCGCACACAACTGTGGTGAGCGTGCCATGACAAAGCGTGCTCACGGGCGGCGCAGGTCCCACCCCCATGTCGAAGTCGGCCCCACGACCACGACGGACCTACGGAGGATCACCCTTGAGCACAGCATCCCCACCCCGCACCAGACGTGCCCGGTTCTTCACGCGGGTCGCGGCCGTCGTGGCCGCCCTCGCCCTGCCCGTCACCGGGCTGGTCGTCCTGGCGGGCCCGGCCCAGGCCGCCACCTCCGCGACCGCGACGTACACCAAGGTCTCCGACTGGGGCACGGGCTTCGAGGGCAAGTGGACGGTGAAGAACACCGGCACCACCACCATCACCTCGTGGACCGTCGAGTGGGACTATCCGGCCGGCACCGCGGTCACCTCGGCCTGGGACGCCACCGTCACCGGCAACGGCACGCACTGGACGGGCAAGAACGTCGGCTGGAACGGCACCCTCGCCCCCGGCGGCACCGCCAGCTTCGGATTCAACGGCACCGGCAGCGGCTCCCCCAGCGGCTGCAAGATCAACGGCGCCTCCTGTGACGGCAGCCAGCCGGGCGACACACCCCCCAGCGCGCCCGGCACCCCCACGGCGGCCAACGTCACCGAGACCTCGCTGACCCTGAGCTGGTCCGCGGCCACCGACGACAAGGGCGTCAAGAACTACGACGTCCACCGCGGCGGCACCAAGATCGCGACGGTCACGGGCACCAGCTACGCCGACTCCGGCCTGACCAAGGGCACGACGTACACCTACACCGTCACCGCCCGCGACACCGCCGACCAGACCGGCCCGTCCTCCGGCGGCCTGTCGGTGACCACCTCCGGCGGCACCGTCCCGCCGGACCCGGGCGGCAAGGTCAAGCTCGGCTACTTCACCGAGTGGGGCGTCTACGGCCGCAACTACCACGTGAAGAACCTGGTCACCTCGGGCACGGCAAGCAAGATCACTCACATCAACTACGCCTTCGGCAACGTCCAGAACGGCCAGTGCACCATCGGCGACGCCTACGCCGACTACGACAAGGCCTACACCGCCGACCAGAGCGTCGACGGCGTCGCGGACACCTGGGACCAGCCGCTGCGCGGCAACTTCAACCAGCTGCGCAAGCTGAAGAAGGCCTACCCCCACATCAAGGTGCTGTGGTCCTTCGGCGGCTGGACCTGGTCCGGCGGATTCCCGCAGGCCGCGGCCAACCCCGCCGCCTTCGCCCAGTCCTGCTACAACCTGGTCGAGGACCCGCGCTGGGCCGACGTCTTCGACGGGATCGACCTGGACTGGGAATACCCCAACGCCTGCGGCCTGTCCTGTGACACCAGCGGCGCGGCCGCGTTCAAGAACCTGATGCAGGCCACGCGCGCCAAGTTCGGCGCGAACAACCTGGTCACCGCCGCCATCACCGCCGACGCCTCCAGCGGCGGCAAGATCGACGCGGCCGACTACGGCGGCGCCGCTCAGTACGTCGACTTCTACAACGTCATGACGTACGACTTCTTCGGCGCCTGGGCGGCGCAGGGCCCGACCGCCCCGCACTCCCCGCTCACCTCCTACGCGGGCATCCCGCAGGCCGGCTTCAACTCGGCCGACGCCATCGCCAAGCTCAAGGCCAAGGGCGTGGCCGGCTCGAAGCTCAACCTCGGCATCGGTTTCTACGGCCGCGGCTGGACCGGCGTCACCCAGGCCGCCCCCGGCGGCACGGCGACCGGACCGGCCCCGGGCACCTACGAGCAGGGCATCGAGGACTACAAGGTGCTCAAGAACAGCTGCCCGGCCACCGGCACCATCGCCGGCACGGCCTATGCCAAGTGCGGCAGCAACTGGTGGAGCTACGACACCCCCGCCACCATCGCCGGGAAGATGACCTGGGCCAAGCAGCAGGGCCTCAAGGGAGCCTTCTTCTGGGAGTTCAGCGGCGACACCAGCAACGGAGAGCTCGCGAACGCGATCCACACCGGGCTGCAGTAACAAGACCGAAGCCGGGGAAACGGGTCCGCCCCCGTCTCCCCGGCTTCTTCACGTCTCACGGGGACGACGCACAAGGACGTCCCGCAGGGACATCCCGCAGGGACGTCCCGCACGGCGCAGGGACATCCCACCGTGAACGTCCCGCACCCGTCCGGCCCGGCAGGCCCGGGACTCAGGCGACGTTCACCCTCTGCCCGGGCGGCGCCGCCTCCAGCCACGCCAGGAAACCGGTCAGCGCGTCCTCGCTCATCGCCAGCTCCAGACGGGTCCCCCGGTGCTCGCAGCCGAGTACGACGGCGTCGGAGAGCAGGGCCAGCTCCTCCTCGCCCTCGGGAGCACGGCGGGCGACGACCTCGATGGAGGAGCGCTCCAGCAGCCGGCGCGGGCGCGGGGAGTACGAGAACACCCGGAACCACTCGATGCGGTCGCCGCTATAGCGCGCGACCCCGTACACCCAGCCCTTGCCGGAGGTGTCGGCCTCCTCGGGCACCCCCCAGCGCATGCTGCAGTCGAAGGTGCCGCCGGAGCGCTGGATGAGTCTGCGGCGCAGTCCGAAGACGAACAGCCCGATCACCACCAGGGCTACGACCAGGCCGCTCACAAGCAGAGCGAGGAGCATCTTCACCGACCTCCTCGCTCATCGAATACCGCATGCCAAAAAAACGACCTGCATCGCCTCAGCCGCGACCCGGTCTGGAAAATTCCAGCACGGACCGCGGCTGAGGTTTGCCGGGTCCCGGAAGTCGCCCTCCGGAACTCAGCGGTTCAAACTCCGACGGGTGTTCAGCCCGTTACGGCGCGCAGCCGGACATCCGCGCGACGCTCGGCGGCCGCATCGGCCTCCGCCTTCGCGCGCTCCAGTGCCCGCTCCGCACGCTGGACGTCGATCTCGTCCGCGAGCTCGGCGATCTCGGCCAGCAGGGACAGCTTGTTGTCCGCGAACGAGATGAATCCGCCGTGCACCGCTGCGACGACGGTGTTGCCGTCACTGGTACGGATGGTCACCGGGCCCGATTCCAGCACACCGAGAAGCGGCTGGTGACCGGGCATGACGCCGATGTCGCCGGACGTGGTGCGGGCGACAACAAGGGTGGCCTCGCCGGACCAGACATTGCGGTCCGCCGCGACCAGCTCGACGTGCAGCTCAGCAGCCAAGGTGGCTCCTCGGGTCACCACCCGGCGGGTCAGCCGGGTGTTGGGTCAAATTCTAATGGGCGTGGGGAGAGGGACGGGACATACCCGCCCCTCTCCGTCGAGGCACCTGCCGGCGAAGCCGCGGGGCCTTCGAACCGGATGCGCTCCTCGCGGAGCGCGCCGGATCAGGAGACGCCCAGCTCCTTGGCGTTGGCCTTCAGGTCCTCGATGCCACCGCACATGAAGAACGCCTGCTCGGGGAAGTGGTCGTAGTCACCGTCGCAGATCGCGTTGAACGCGGTGATCGACTCGTCGAGCGGAACGTCCGAACCGTCCACACCGGTGAACTGCTTCGCCACGTGGGTGTTCTGCGACAGGAAGCGCTCGACGCGACGGGCACGGTGGACAACGAGCTTGTCCTCCTCGCCCAGCTCGTCGATACCGAGGATCGCGATGATGTCCTGGAGGTCCTTGTACTTCTGCAGGATCCCCTTGACACGCATGGCGGCCGCGTAGTGGTCCGCCGCGATGTACCGCGGGTCGAGGATGCGGGACGTCGAGTCCAGCGGGTCCACGGCCGGGTAGATGCCCTTCTCGGAGATCGGACGGGAGAGAACCGTCGTCGCGTCGAGGTGGGCGAAGGTGGTCGCCGGCGCCGGGTCGGTCAGGTCGTCCGCGGGGACGTAGATCGCCTGCATCGAGGTGATCGAGTGACCACGGGTCGAGGTGATGCGCTCCTGGAGGAGACCCATCTCGTCGGCCAGGTTCGGCTGGTAACCCACCGCGGAGGGCATACGGCCGAGCAGGGTCGACACCTCGGAACCCGCCTGGGTGTACCGGAAGATGTTGTCGATGAAGAACAGCACGTCCTGCTTCTGCACATCGCGGAAGTACTCCGCCATGGTCAGACCGGCGAGCGCGACACGAAGACGCGTGCCCGGCGGCTCGTCCATCTGGCCGAACACGAGCGCCGTCTTGTCGATGACGCCGGAGTCGCCCATCTCCTCGATGAGGTCGTTGCCCTCACGGGTACGCTCACCGACGCCCGCGAAGACCGACACACCGTCGTGGTTGTTGGCGACGCGGTAGATCATTTCCTGGATCAGAACGGTCTTGCCGACACCGGCACCACCGAACAGACCGATCTTTCCACCCTTGACGTACGGGGTGAGAAGGTCGATGACCTTGACGCCGGTCTCGAACATCTCCGTCTTGGACTCGAGCTCGTCGAAGCTCGGGGCCTTGCGGTGGATGGGCCAGCGCTCGGTGACCTCGGCGTTCGCCTCGGGGTAGTTGAGCACCTCACCCAGGGTGTTGAAGACCTTGCCCTTGGTGAAGTCACCGACGGGGACGGTGATGCCCTCGCCCGTGTCGGTCACCGGGGCCTGGCGGACCAGGCCGTCGGTCGGCTGCATCGAGATGGTACGGACGAGGCCGTCACCCAGGTGCTGCGCGACCTCGAGGGTCAGGGTCTTGAGCTTGCCGTCCTCGGCCGGGTCGGCGACCTGGACCTTGAGGGCGTTGTAGATCTCGGGCATGGCGTCGACGGGGAACTCCACGTCGACGACCGGGCCGATGACCCGGGCGACGCGGCCCGTGGCGGCGGCCGTCTCAACAGTGGTCGTCATTACTTGTCACTCCCCGCGGTCGCGTCAGCCATGGCGCTCGCGCCACCGACGATCTCGCTGATTTCCTGGGTGATTTCGGCCTGGCGGGCCGCGTTGGCAAGCCGGGAGAGGCTCTTGATGAGATCCCCGGCGTTGTCGGTCGCCGACTTCATCGCGCGGCGGCGGGCGGCGTGCTCGGAAGCGGCCGACTGCAGCAGTGCGTTGTAGATACGGCTCTCGACGTAGCGCGGCAGCAGGGCGTCGAGGACGTCCTCCGCCGACGGCTCGAAGTCGAACAGCGGAAGGATCTCGCCCTTCGTACTGGTCTCCTCCGCGGCCTGGTCGAGGCTGAGCGGCAGCATCCGGCCGTCCACCGCGTTCTGCGTCATCATCGACACGAATTCCGTGAAGACGATGTGCAGCTCGTCGACGCCGCCCTCGGCCGTGTCCAGCTGGATGGCCTCGATCAGCGGCGCCGCGACGCGCTTGGCGTCGGCGTAGGCCGGGCTGTCGGTGAAGCCGGTCCACGAGTCCGTGACCTTGCGCTCACGGAAACCGTAGTAGGCGACACCC
This sequence comes from Streptomyces sp. NPDC048349, assembly GCF_040651925.1. Taxonomy (NCBI): domain Bacteria; kingdom Bacillati; phylum Actinomycetota; class Actinomycetes; order Kitasatosporales; family Streptomycetaceae; genus Streptomyces; species Streptomyces sp. NPDC048349. The sequence goes on from NZ_JBEZLA010000004.1 coordinate 179,411, forward strand.
TTGCGGCCGACGATGTAGGAGTCGACCTCCTTGCCCTCAGCGCGCAGCCGCTCGGTGAGCCGGTCCGCCTGCTTGATGGCGTTCGAGGAGTAGCCGCCGGCCAGACCGCGGTCGCTCGTGATGAGCAGGACCGCGGCGCGGGTCGGCGCCTCGACCTCGGTGGTCAGGGCGTGCTTCGTGTTCGAACCGGTCGCCACCGCGGTCACCGCACGGGTGAGCTCGGTCGCGTACGGCATCGATGCCGCCACCTTGCGCTGCGCCTTGACGATGCGCGAGGCGGCGATCATCTCCATCGCCTTGGTGATCTTCTTGGTCGCCGTGACGGCACGGATGCGACGCTTGTAGACCCGGAGCTGCGCTCCCATGAGTCAGGTCCCTTCCGTCGTCACTTGGAGACGTTGACGGCCGGCGCGTCCTCGCCCAGGAGCTTGCCGTCCGAGGTCTCGAACTGGCGCTTGAAGGCGGCGATGGCGTCGGCGATCGACGTCAGGGTGTCGTCCGACATCTTGCCGCCCTCGGCGATGGAGGTGAGGAGGTCCTTGCGCTCGCGGCGCAGGTGCTCCAGCAGCTCCGACTCGAAGCGACGGATGTCGTTCACCGGGACGTCGTCCATCTTGCCGGTGGTGCCGGCCCAGACGGAGACGACCTGCTCCTCGACGGGCATCGGCTGGTACTGGCCCTGCTTCAGCAGCTCGACCATGCGCTTGCCGCGCTCCAGCGAAGCCTTCGACGCGGCGTCCAGGTCGGAACCGAAGGCGGCGAACGCCTCCAGCTCGCGGTACTGGGCGAGGTCCACGCGCAGACGGCCGGAAACCTGCTTCATGGCCTTGTGCTGGGCGGAGCCACCGACGCGGGAGACCGAGATACCGACGTTCAGCGCCGGGCGCTGGCCCGCGTTGAACAGGTCGGACTCCAGGAAGCACTGGCCGTCGGTGATGGAGATGACGTTGGTCGGGATGAACGCCGACACGTCGTTCGCCTTGGTCTCGACGATCGGCAGACCGGTCATCGAACCGGCACCCATCTCGTCGGACAGCTTCGCGCAGCGCTCCAGCAGACGGGAGTGCAGGTAGAAGACGTCACCCGGGTAGGCCTCGCGGCCCGGCGGGCGGCGCAGCAGCAGCGACACGGCGCGGTAGGCGTCGGCCTGCTTCGACAGGTCGTCGAAGATGATCAGGACGTGCTTGCCGGCGTACATCCAGTGCTGGCCGATGGCGGAACCGGTGTACGGCGCCAGGTACTTGAAGCCGGCCGGGTCGGACGCCGGGGCGGCGACGATCGTCGTGTACTCGAGCGCGCCGGCCTCTTCCAGGGCGCCGCGAACGGACGCGATGGTCGAGCCCTTCTGGCCGATGGCGACGTAGATGCAGCGGACCTGCTTGTTCACGTCGCCCGAGCGCCAGTTGTCGCGCTGGTTGATGATCGTGTCGACGGCCAGAGCGGTCTTGCCGGTCTGACGGTCACCAATGATCAGCTGACGCTGGCCACGGCCGATCGGCACCATCGCGTCGACGGCCTTGTAGCCGGTCTGCATGGGCTCGTGCACCGACTTACGGACCATGACGCCCGGGGCCTGCAGCTCGAGGGCGCGGCGCCCTTCGGTCGCGATCTCGCCGAGGCCGTCGATCGGGTTGCCGAGCGGGTCGACAACGCGGCCGAGGTAGCCCTCGCCGACGCCTACGGAGAGAACCTCACCGGTGCGCTGCACCGGCTGGCCCTCTTCGATGCCGTTGAATTCGCCGAGGACGATCGCACCGATCTCGCGCTCCTCGAGGTTGAGGGCGAGACCGAGGGTGCCGTCCTCGAACTTCAGCAGCTCGTTCGCCATGGCGGAGGGCAGACCCTCCACCTTCGCGATGCCGTCGCCGGCAACGCTGACCGTTCCGACCTCCTCGCGCGAGGCCGCGTCCGGCTGGTACGACTGGACAAAGTTCTCCAGTGCGTCCCGGATCTCCTCCGGCCGGATCGTGAGCTCCGCCATCTGGGTTCCCTGCTCTCCTTGTTGGGCCTGAAGCTTCTTAGGGGTCTGGGGGCGACCCCCAGGAATCTTCTGCAAGTTCTGCACGGCCCAACCGGGCCGCTAGGAATGCGTTGTTCTATTGGTGGCTGGTCAGCCGGCCATGCGGCGGGACGCCTCTGCGAGGCGGTCCGCGATGGTGCCGTCGATGACCTCGTCGCCGACCCGCACCGAAATCCCGCCGAGGACCGCCGGGTCCACGTCGAGGTTCAGGTGCATCTGGCGGCCGTACAGCTTCGCCAGCACTGCGCCAAGACGCTGCCGCTGCACGTCGCTGAGCGGAACCGCGCTGGTCACGGTGGCGACCATGCGGTTGCGGCGCTCGGCGGCGAGCGTGGAAAGGGACTCGAGTCCCGCTTCCAGGCTACGTCCCCGCGGCTGGGTCACGAGACGGATCACCAGGCGCTCGGTGACGGCGTCCACCTTGCCGCCGAGCAGGCTGCGCAGCAGCTCGCCCTTGGCGGCGGCGGTGGCCGCACGGTCGGTCAGCGCGGCACGCAGCTCGGTGTTCGAGGAGACGATCCGGCCGAAGCGGAAGATCTCGTCCTCGACGCCGTCGAGCGCGTCGGTCTGCTGGGCCGCCGTGAGGTCGGCGGTGTTCGCCAGCTCCTCCAGCGAGTCCACCAGGTCACGGGACTGCGACCAGCGGGACCGGACCATGCCGGACACCAGGTCGAGGGTCTCCCCGCCCACCTGGCCGCCCAGCAGTCGACCGGCCAGCTCGGCCTTGGCCTCGCCGGACTGCGCCGGGTCGGTGAGGACCCGACGCAGCGAGACCTCACGGTCGAGCAGCGCGGTGACGGCAGCCAGCTCACCGGCGAGCTTCGCCGCGTCGACGGACGTGTTGTCCGTCAGCGCGTCGAGACGCTCGCGCGCGGAGGCCAGCGCCTCGCGGCTCGCTCCGTTCATCGGGCGGCCTCGGCCTTCTCCTCGAGCTCGCTGAGGAAGCGGTCGATCGTGCGGCTCTGCCGGGCGTGGTCCTCGAGGGACTCGCCGACGAGCTTTCCGGCCAGGTCGGTGGCGAGCTTGCCCACGTCCTGACGCAGCGCCTGAGAGGCGGCCTTGCGGTCGGCCGCGATCTGGGCGTGGCCGGCAGCGATGATCTCCTCACGCTGCCGCTGGCCCTCTGCGCGCAGTTCTTCCTTGAGCGCAGTGCCCTGCTCCAGCGCTTCCTGGCGCAGGCGCGCGGCCTCGTGCCGGGCTTCGGCGAGCTGGGCCTTGTACTGCTCCAGGACGCTCTGGGCCTCGGTCTGAGCGGCTTCTGCCTTTTCGATACCGCCTTCGATCGCCGCGTGGCGCTCTTCCAGAACCTTGTTGATGTTCGGGAGGAGCTTCTTCGCGAGGAAGCCGAAGACGATGACGAAGGCGATCAGACCGATGACGAGCTCGGGGATCGGCGGGACGAGGGGGTTACCCGGCTCCTCGGCCGCGAGAACCAGGAGGTTCACATCAGTGCCTTTCGTCGATTCGGACTAGTCGTTGGGTTCGTCTTAGTAGACGAACGGCATGACCAGACCGATGAGGGCGAGCGCCTCACAGAAGGCGAAGCCGAGGATCTGGTTGGCGCGGATCAGACCGGCAGCCTCGGGCTGACGGGCGAGAGCCTGCGTGCCGTTACCGAAGATGATGCCGACGCCGACGCCCGGGCCGATCGCCGCGAGACCGTAACCGACGGAGCTGAGGGAACCTTCGACGGCAGCAAGGGTCTGGGACATGCCAGTTCTTCCTTCTCTTTCATGGACCGGTGGGGGTTGGCCACCGGACGATTCGGGGTTTTGCGGAGCGAACTCGCTCAGTGGTGCTCGGCGAGCGCGCCCTGCAGGAAGCTGCAGGCCAGGAGCACGAAGACGTACGCCTGAACAGCCTGGATGAAGAGCTCGAACGCGGTCATCACGATGACCATGACGAACGAGACACCGGCGTAGGCGATGCCGATCCCGTTCAGCAGGTACCAGCTGGCGATGGTGAACAGCAGCAGCAGGGTGTGACCGGCGAACATGTTCGCGAACAGTCGGACCGCGTGGGTGAAGGGGCGGACGATGACGTTCGAGAAGAACTCGATCACCATGACCATCGGCAGGATCGCGCCGAGGGACTTGTCGTAACCCGTGAGGTTCTTGAAGCCGCCGACGAAGCCGTGGCGCTTGAAGGTCACCGACATCCACATCACGTAGATGATGGCGGCGAGGCCGGCCGGGTACGCGATGACGGCGGTCACCGGGAACTGGGCGAGCGGCACGATCGACCACAGGTTCATGATCCAGACGAAGAAGAACGTCGCGACCATGAAGGGGACGTACTTCTCGCCTTCCTTCTTACCGAGCGTCTCGTAGACGATGCCGCGGCGTACGAAGTCGTAGCCGGCCTCGGCGACCATCTGAAGCTTGCCCGGGACGACCTTCGGCTTCCGGAACGCTGCCCAGAAGAAGCCGACGATGATGATCGAGCCCAGCAGGGCGAGCAGCATCGTCTTGTTGAAGTACAGGTTCGAGTCAGCGTCGCCGAAGATCGGCTTGAACAGGAACGAGTACAGGGTCGGGCCCGGGAAGCCGCAGCCAGTGCCGTCTTCGAAATGACAGTTGATATCGAAGGCGAGCGTCATGTCAGCAGCACTCACCGCAGGGCTCCTTCAGCGTGGCGCATAGGTACGGCAACCTCGTTGTGTCGGCGCGGGCGAAGCCGCGGTTCGGCACTGGACTGGTGTTACGGATGGTGGGGCGGCGATCAGGCATCGAGCCTCGCGATGGAACAGGCGTCAGCTCAGATGCCCGCGCCCGCAGTGCCGCAGTTGGCACCGGACGATAGCAGGATCTCGAACGCCCACTTATCCCGGCCCTACCCTTCACGACTTCGGCCCCGGATTTTCGGGCTTGTCGCCCTTCATCGAGTCCGGCTCGACGTAGAGGATCTTCGCCTTCATGTGAGCACGGGTCTGTGCGCCGATCCACACGAGGGTGGTGGCGACGAGCGTGATCGCGAAGGCCTTGGGGTGGAACAGAGTGGTGTTCTTGAACGCGGCGAGAAAGACGAAGAGCAGCAGAATCTGGGCCGCGTAGAGCATGAGCCCCATGGCCTGGAAGAGATGCGGGAGTGATTTCGCCGTGCGCTGCAGAACGACGAATCCGATGCCCATGAAGAGAATCACGACCAGCGTCGCGACGACGGCACCGACCGCCCCCTTGCCGCCGACGACCAGAGCGCTGATCACGGCGGCGAGAGCGCCGGCGGCAGCGGTGGGTACAGCGGCTTGCAGGAGAGATCGGACGTCATCAGACCGCATGGCGGGTTGCTCCGCGTGGTGGTGGGGGCACGGGACTCGTACGGGACGAGCGTAAGCCCGGTCCGAGTGTGATCCTCGGGCCAATGGACCGTCGCACTACGGTCCTTCGGCTCTGTCGCCGGGTTTAGTGAACGGTATCACAAACTATTTGATGAGAGCTTTACCTGCGAAGTGTGCTGACTGTCACACATGAGAGGGACCCTGCGCGTGTGTGCGCGACAGGCCGAGCTCTTGTCTGGTATTGGCCGTCCATGTCCGACATGCGCCGCGAAGGTCAGCGGGTTGATTCAGCCTTACGCCGGTCGGGGAAGCGCGAACGGGGGCCGATGGCGGTCGCTCCGTTGACGCCGGACACCCCCACCGCGATCGGCCTGACGGGCTCCGGCTCGGTACCCGAGGCGTCCCGGGCGGCGGCTTCGGCCGCGGCCTCGGCGGCCCGGGCGGCGTGCCGGTAGCGCGGCGGCAGCAGACCCTCCGCCCAGCGCGGGGCGCGCGGGGTGAAGCGTGGCAGGAGCAGCAGGATCAGGCCCACCGCGCTGAGCGCGGCGATCGCCAGGACGATCCACATCGAGGCGGAGTTCACCGAGTACGCGACCGTGCCGAACGCGATCAGCCCCGACCAGAAGTACATGATCAGCACCGCGCGGCTGTGCGAATGCCCGAGCTCGAGGAGCCGGTGGTGCAGGTGCCCGCGGTCGGCGGCGAAGGGCGACTGGCCCTTCCACGTGCGCCGGGCGATGGCCAGGAACAGGTCCGCCATCGGGATCGCGATGATCGTCAGCGGCAGGATCAGCGGGATGAAGACCGGGAACATCGCGTGCGTCGCGTTGCGCTCACCGCCCGCGAACAGGGCCAGCGTGTCGGGATCCACCTGACCGCTGATCGAGATGGCGGAGGCGGCGAGCACCAGCCCGATCAGCATCGAGCCGGAGTCGCCCATGAAGATCCGGGCGGGATGCATGTTGTGCGGCAGGAAGCCGAGGCACATGCCCATCAGGATGGCGGCGAAGAGCGTGGCCGGCGCGGCCGCCTCGATGCCGTAGCCGAACCAGATCCGGTAGGCGTACAGGAAGAACGCGGTCGCGGCGATGCACACCATGCCCGCGGCGAGGCCGTCGAGGCCGTCCACGAAGTTCACCGCGTTGATGGTGATGACGACGAGGGCCACCGTGAGCAGGTTGCCCTGCCACTGGGTGAGCGAGACCGTCCCGATCCCCGGAACGGGGATCCACAGGATGGTCAGGCCCTGCATGACCATCACGGCGGCGGAGATCATCTGGGCGCCGAGCTTGATCAGGGCGTCGATCTCGAACTTGTCGTCGAGTACGCCGACCAGCCAGATCAGGGCGGCGCCGGAGAGCAGCGCGCGCGGTTCGTTCGAGAGCTCGAAGACGCCGTTGAGGTTGCGCAGGTGGTCGGCGACCAGCAGGCCCGCGCACAGACCGCCGAACATGGCGATGCCGCCGAGCCGCGGCGTGGGCTCGCGGTGCACGTCGCGGGCGCGGATCTCCGGCATGGCCCCGGCCGCGATCGCGAACTTCCGCACGGGCCCGGTCAGCAGGTAGGTCACCGCGACCGTGACACAAAGTGTCAGCAGATATTCACGCACGGGCTGCCCCAGATGTATCGCCGGCCATCTCAGCCCCACACATTAGCTGTGATGTCCCCTCCACTGAGGACGCGAGGGGACGGTATCGCGGTTCCCGTACGCCCCCCTTGTCCCGCTTACTCCCCGTAAGGGGGAAATCCCATCGTCAGCTCCTTGACCTCCGTACGGGTCCGTGCGGCGTCCCCGTGCAGCGCGGCCGCGAACAGCGCCGCGATCCGGAGCATCTCGCCCTCCCCCATCCCCTGGGTGGTCACGGCGGCCGTACCCAGCCGCACGCCGCGCTGGTCCCCGTACGGGAGGGCGCAGGTGTCGAGCACGATCCCGGCGGCGGCCAGCCGGCCGCGCGCGGTCGGCCCGTCGATGCCCAGCGGGGCCGGGTCGGCGGTGATCAGGTGCGTGTCGGTGCCGCCGGTGGTCACGGTGAAGCCGTGGTCCTCCAAGGCCTCGGCCAGCGCCCGCGCGTTGGCGACGACCCGGTGCGCGTACGTGGCGAAGGCGGGGCCGGCCGCCTCCCCGAAGGCCACGGCCTTGGCGGCGATGGAGTGCATCTGGGCGCCGCCCTGGGTGAAGGGGAACACCGCCCGGTCGATCCGCTCGGCGAGCTCGGCGCCGCACAGCAGCATGCCGCCGCGCGGGCCGCGCAGGACCTTGTGCGTGGTCGCGCAGACGACGTCGGCGTACGGCACGGGGCTGGGCGCGGCCCCTCCGGCCACCAGCCCGATGGGGTGGGCGGCGTCGGCGATCAGGTGGGCGCCGACCTCGTCGGCGATCTCGCGGAAGGCCGAGTACTCGGGATGGCGGGGGTAGGAGATCGAGCCGCAGACGATCGCCTTCGGCCGGTGCGAGTGCGCGAGCTGCTGCACCTGCTCGTAGTCGATGAGCCCGGTCTCGGCGTCCACGCCGTAGCCGACGAAGTCGAACCAGCGGCCGGAGAAGTTCGCGGGGGAGCCGTGCGTGAGGTGGCCGCCGTACGGGAGCCCCATCGCCAGCACCGTGTCCCCGGGCCGCAGCAGCGCGGCGTACGCGGCCAGCACGGCGGAGGAACCGGAATGCGGCTGCACATTGGCGTGTTCGGCGCCGAACAGGGCCTTCGCCCGTTCCACGGCGATCTGCTCGGCCACGTCGACGTACTCGCAGCCGCCGTGGTACCGGGCGCCCGGGTACCCCTCGGCGTACTTGTTGGACAGCGGGGACCCCAGGGCCGCCAGCACGGCGGGCGAGGTGAAGTTCTCGGCGGCGATCAGCTGCAGCGTGCTGGCCTGCCGCTGCCGCTCCCCCGCGAGCACGTCGGCCATCTGCGGGTCCTGCCGCCGCAGGACATCGGTGGGCTGGGTGATGACGCTCATGGCGCGACTCCATGGGGTACCGGGTACCAGCCACTGTAGGCCTGCTGCCCCCGTCGCGCCCTGCGGCGCTCAGCGCCGCGCGGTCACACCCGTCAACGCCGTGACGACCGGGTCCAGGGCCTGGTTGATCTCGTCGCCGATCGAGCGGAAGAAGGTGATCGGCGCCCCGTACGGGTCGTACACCTCGTCCGCGTCCGGGGAGGGGGCCAGCAGCCAGCCGCGCAGCGCCGCCGCGGCCCGCACCAGGGCGCGCGCCCGCTCGGCCATGCCGTCGTCCAGCGGCGGCAGGGTGGCCGGATCTATCGCCCGCACCAGCCGGGTGAACTCCTTCAGCGTGAAGGTGCGCAGCCCCGCCGAATGGCCCATCGAGATGACCTGCGCCCGGTGGTCGCGGGTGGCGGTCAGCACCAGGTCGGCCCGGATGACGTGCTCGTCGAGCAGTTCCCGCCCGGTGAAACCGGAGGCATCAGCTCCGAAGTCCGCCAGCACGGCCGCCGCGTTCGCTTCCATCGGGGCGCCCTCGTGGCCCCAGGTGCCGGCGCTCTCCACGATGAGGTCCGCGGTCAGCAGGCCCCCGAGGCGGTGGGCGAGGGCGTGCCGCGTCAGCCGCTCGGTGATGGGCGAGCGGCACACGTTGCCGGTGCTGACGTGGAGTATGCGGAAAGTACTTCCCCCAGCTATGCCACGCCCGTCAGGGCTCACGGGGCGACCTCGAGGTCGGGTACGACCTCGCGCAGCTGCTCCGCGCTGAGCGCCCCTTCGCGCAGCAGGACGGGAACCTTCCCCGTCACGTCGACGATCGACGACGGCTGGATGCCGGGCGTCGGACCGCCGTCCAGGTACACGGACACGGAGTCGCCGAGCATCTCGCGCGCCGCGTCGCAGTCCTCGGGCGCCGGGTGTCCGGTCAGGTTGGCCGAGGACACCGCCATCGGACCGACCTCGGTCAGCAGCTCGATCGCGACGGGGTGCAGCGGCATCCGCACGGCCACGGTGCCCCCGGTGTCGCCGAGGTCCCAGGCCAGCGAGGGCTGGTGCTTGGCGACGAGCGTCAGCGCGCCCGGCCAGAAGGCGTCGACGAGCTCCCACGCCTGCTCGGAGAAGTCGGTGACCAGGCCGTGCAGGGTGTTCGGGGAGCCGATGAGCACCGGGGTGGGCATGTTGCGGTCCCGCCCCTTGGCGGCGAGCAGGTCGTGGACGGCCTCCGGGCTGAAGGCGTCCGCGCCGATCCCGTACAGGGTGTCGGTGGGCAGCACGACGAGCTCGCCGCGGCGCACGGCGGATGCGGCTTCGCGCAGGCCCGTCTTGCGGTCCGTCGCGTCGTTGCAGTCGTATCGCCGGGCCATCAGCGGGACTCCTCGTGCAGCAGGGGGGTGGTGGTAACGGGCGCGGTCACGGCAGCGCCTTGCGGGCGGTCGCGAACCGGGGGCGGTTGTTGAGGTCCGGGTGGTCGGCCGCGTCGGCCCAGCCCCGCTCCTCGGCGAAGATCCACGGGACCTGGCCGCCCTGCGTGTCGGCGTGCTCGACGACGACGATGCCGCCGGGCCGCAGCAGGCGGTGGGCCGTGCGCTCCAGGCCGCGGATGGTGTCGAGGCCGTCCTCGCCGGAGAAGAGGGCCATCTCCGGATCGTGGTCGCGGGCCTCGGGGGCCACGTACTCCCACTCGGTGAGCGGGATGTACGGCGGGTTGGAGATGACCAGGTCGACCTGCCCGTCGAGCTCCGGCAGGGCGCTGAGGGCGTCGCCCTGGTGGACGGTGACCCGGGAGCCCTCGGCGTTCTTGCGCGTCCAGCGCAGGGCTTCCTCGGACAGCTCGACCGCGTGCACGCGTGAGCGCGGCACCTCCTGCGCCATCGCCAGCGCGATGGCGCCGGAGCCGGTGCACAGGTCGACGATCAGCGGCTCGACCACGTCCATCGCCCGGACGGCGTGTATGGCCCAGTCCACGACCGACTCGGTTTCGGGCCGCGGGACGAAGACCCCGGGCCCGACCTGGAGCTCCAGGTACCGGAAGAAGGCGCGGCCGGTGATGTGCTGGAGCGGCTCGCGCGCCTCGCGGCGGGCGACGGCCTCCCAGTAGCGGGCGTCGAAGTCCGCGTCCTTGACGTGGTGCAGTTCCCCCCGCTTGACGCCGTGCACGAAGGCCGCGAGCTCCTCCGCGTCGAAGCGCGGTGAGGGCACGCCGGCGGCGGCCAGCCGCTGGGTGGCCTGGGCCACCTCGGCAAGCAGCAAGTTCACGCTGGTCCTCCGGGCTGCTGTCGTACGGGGGGGTGGAACGGGTGGGGCGTGCTGCGGTGCGGCTCTGCTGCCCTGCGGCCCTACTGGGCGGCCGCGAGCTTGGCGGCGGAGTCGGCGTCGACACAGGCCTGGATGACCGAGTCGAGGTCGCCGTCGAGCACCTGGTCCAAGTTGTACGCCTTGAACCCGGTGCGGTGGTCCGAGATCCGGTTTTCCGGGAAGTTGTACGTGCGGATCTTCTCGGAGCGGTCCACGGAGCGCACCTGGCTGCGGCGCTGGTCGGAGGCCTCCTGCTCGGCGGCTTCCTGGGCGGCGGCCAGCAGGCGCGAGCGCAGGATGCGCATGGCCTGCTCCTTGTTCTGGAGCTGGCTCTTCTCGTTCTGGCAGGAGGCGACCACACCGGTGGGGATGTGCGTGATGCGCACGGCCGAGTCGGTGGTGTTGACGGACTGGCCGCCGGGGCCGGAGGAGCGGTACACGTCGATGCGGAGGTCGTTCATGTTGATCTCGACCTCGACCTCCTCGGCCTCCGGGGTGACGAGCACGCCGGCGGCGGAGGTGTGGATGCGGCCCTGGGACTCGGTGGCCGGAACCCGCTGGACGCGGTGCACGCCGCCCTCGTACTTCAGACGGGCCCACACGCCCTGGCCGGGCTCGGTGGCGCCCTGGCCACCCTTGGTGCGGACGGAGACCTGGACGTCCTTGTAGCCGCCGAGCTCGGACTCGGTGGCGTCGATGATCTCGGTCTTCCAGCCCACGCGCTCGGCGTAGCGCAGGTACATGCGCAGCAGGTCGCCGGCGAACAGGGCCGACTCGTCGCCGCCCGCGCCCGCCTTGACCTCCAGGAGCACGTCCTTGTCGTCGCTGGGGTCGCGCGGGACCAGCAGCAGGCGGAGCTTCTCGGTGAGCTCCTCGCGCTGCTGCGTCAGCTCCTTGACCTCGGCGGCGAAGTCCGGGTCGTCGGCCGCGAACTCCTTGGCCGTCTCGATGTCCTCGGCCGCCTGCTTCCACGCACGGAAGGTCGCGATGATCGGGGTCAGCTCCGCGTAGCGCTTGTTCAGCTTGCGCGCGTTGGCCTGATCGGAGTGGACCGAAGGGTCGGCGAGCTTCTTCTCAAGGTCGGCGTGCTCGCCGACCAGTTCCTCGACCGCCTCGAACATCGGGGTACTCCTGGGGTAAAAGTGCGAAGGACTGCAGGGGGTGACGGGGCTGGACGACGACAAAGGCGCCGGTCCGGCCGCCCCCGAGTGGACAGGGGGCGGCCGGTGACCGGCGCCTGGGTCGCGCTACTTCTTGGCCGCACCCTTGCCGAAGCGAGCCTCGAAGCGGGCCACGCGGCCACCGGTGTCGAGGATCTTCTGCTTGCCCGTGTAGAACGGGTGGCACTCGGAGCAGACCTCGGCACGGATGGTGCCGCTGGTCAGCGTGGAGCGGGTGGTGAACGACGCGCCACAGGTGCAGCTGACCTGGGTCTCGACGTACTCGGGGTGGATCTCGCTCTTCAAGGTGTCTCCTAGATTCGGGAGGGCGCCGGGTCGCAGGAGCCGAATTGCGCACTGCGTGAACCGGGGCCGACAGACCAGTCTGCCAGGACCGGGCTGCCTGTCAAAATTCTGAGGACGCCTCCCTCAACGGCAGGGGTCCGGCATCTATTCCGCCCCCGTCCCCGGCCGCCCGCGCCGAGCCGCCGCCGGGCCGCCGCCGGGCGCCGCCGGACTCCCGTCGGGGCGCCGCCGGGCCCTCTGCGCGCCCTCACTGGACGATCGAACCGGCCGTGCCCTTGTCTCCGGACGAGTTCGCGGTGGCCTCCGCGGGGATCGGCCGGTCGGCCAGCAGGGCGTCCCAGACCAGCTGGGACTCCTTCTTCAGCGGGGCGACGCGGTTGGTGTCGAGCGCGTCCGTCGTCACCGGCAGGGTGATCATGTGCATGTCCTGGGCGTTGATGCCCTGGAGGCTCTGGGCAAAGCCCATGAGGGACTTCACGTCCCCGAGCGATCTGTCGGTGGTGATCGACTTGGTGCCGGTGTCGGCGAGGTCGAGCAGCTGCTTGGGGTTGTCGAACAGGCCGATGCTCTTGACCTGCTTGATCAGCGCCTTGATGAAGGCCTGCTGGAGCTGTATTCGGCCGAGGTCGCCGCCGTCCCCGACGGCGTGGCGGGTGCGGACCAGGCCGAGGGCCTGCTCGCCGTTCAGCTTGTTCGGGCCGGCCGGGAGGTCCAGGTGGCTGTAGTCGTCCTTGATCGGCTTGGCGGTGGTGACGTCGACCCCGCCGAGGGTGTCGATGATCTTCTTGAAGCCCGTGAAGTCGACCTCGATGTAGTGGTCCATGCGGATCCCCGACATCTTCTCGACGGTCTTGACCGCACAGGCCGCCCCGCCGACGGCGTACGCCTCGTTGAACTGCTTGCGCGTGCCGCCGGGGTCGGTCTTGCCCTTGCCCGTGGTGCACGAGGGGCGGACGGTCATGGTGTCCCGGGGTATCGACACGATGCTGGCCTTCGTGTGGCCCTCGTTCAGGTGGACGATCATCGCCGTGTCGGAGCGGGCGGAACCGCCGTCGTCCGGGCCGTACCCGGAGTTCGCGCCGCCGCGGGAGTCGGAACCGAGGACCAGGATGTCCATCGAGCCGTTGTCGACGTTCTGCGGGCGGTCGGTGCCGAGCGCCTGGTCGATGTCGACGGTCTTCAGGTTGCCGTTCAGCTTGAAGTAGAAGTAGCCGAGGCCCGCCCCGCCGAGCAGGACCACGCCGGCGGCGCTCCAGGCGGCGACGACGAGGGCCCTGCGGCGCTTGGCGGGTTTACGGCGTCGCCGGCCCGCGGCACGCCGGCCGCCGCCGTTGCTGTCCTGGCTCATGCTCTCCTCAGTCCTGAACGCGGTCCCCTGTTTTTGACACAGACGGGCTGACGTCCCCCAGGGTTCCACGGCTCCCGGGGCCCCCGGACCGGGCCGGCGGAGGTCGCGTTCCCGGACGGATGCTCGGCAGCCCCGCCGCCACCTGCGGTTTTCGCGGGGGACGCGGGAGCGCGGCCGGAGGTTCAGCCGGGCCCGGGGTGTGGTGAAGGTCGCACCGTACGCCGACGGCCGCCCCCGTCGCGGGTGCGACGGGGGCGGCCGTGGTGCTGCAGGGGGCGGGACTCAGTCGTCGTTCTTGCCCGACGGGGTCGTCTTCGCGATCTGCATCAGGAACTCGGCGTTCGACTTCGTCTGCTTCATCTTGTCGAGCAGCAGCTCGATCGCCTGCTGCGAGTCGAGCGCGTGCAGCACCCGGCGCAGCTTCCAGACGATGGCGAGCTCCTCCGCGTTGAGGAGGATCTCCTCCTTGCGGGTGCCCGACGGGTCGACGTCGACGGCGGGGAAGATGCGCTTGTCGGCGAGCTTCCGGTCGAGCTTGAGCTCCATGTTGCCGGTGCCCTTGAACTCCTCGAAGATCACCTCGTCCATGCGCGAGCCGGTGTCGACCAGCGCGGTGGCCAGGATGGTCAGCGAGCCGCCGTCCTCGATGTTGCGCGCGGCACCGAAGAAGCGCTTCGGCGGGTAGAGCGCGGTCGAGTCGACACCACCGGACAGGATGCGGCCGGAGGCGGGCGCCGCGAGGTTGTACGCGCGGCCCAGGCGGGTGATGGAGTCCAGCAGGACGACCACGTCGTGACCCAGCTCGACGAGGCGCTTGGCGCGCTCGATGGCCAGCTCGGCGACGGTGGTGTGGTCCTCGGCCGGGCGGTCGAAGGTCGAGGAGATGACCTCGCCCTTGACCGACCGCTGCATGTCGGTGACCTCTTCCGGACGCTCGTCGACCAGGACGACCATCAGGTGGCACTCGGGGTTGTTCGTGGTGATCGCGTTGGCGATCGCCTGCATGATCATGGTCTTGCCGGTCTTCGGCGGGGCCACGATCAGGCCTCGCTGACCCTTGCCGATCGGCGACACCAGGTCGATGATGCGGGTCGTCAGCACGCCCGGGTCGGTCTCCAGACGGAGCCGGTCCTGCGGGTACAGCGGCGTCAGCTTCTGGAACTCCGGTCGTCCGCGGCCGGATTCGGGCGCCATGCCGTTCACCGAGTCCAGTCGCACAAGGGCGTTGAACTTCTCGCGGCGCTCGCCGTCCTTGGGCTGGCGCACGGCACCGGTGGTGTGGTCGCCCTTGCGCAGACCCGCCTTGCGGACCTGGGCGAGGGAGACGTACACGTCGTTGGGGCCGGGCAGGTAGCCCGAGGTCCGGATGAACGCGTAGTTGTCGAGGATGTCGAGGATGCCCGCGACGGGGATCAGCACGTCGTCGTCGGCGACCTGCGGCTCGTTCGGGGCGAACTCGTCGCGCCCACGACGGCCACGGCGGTCGCGGTAGCGGCCGCGACGGCCGCGACGGCCGCCCTCGTCGTCGAAGTCGTCCTGCGGACCGCTGTCCTGGCGGTCCTGACGGCCCTGCTGGCCCTGGCCGCGGCCGCCCTGCTGCTGGCGGTCGCCGCGCTCGGGCCGGTCCTGACGACCGCCGCCCTGGCCACCCTGAGCACCCTGGCCCTGGCCGCCCTGACCCTGGCCGCCCTGGCCCTGCTCGTCGGCCTTGGCACCGCGGTCGCGGCGGTCACGCTGGCGGTCGCCGCGCTCGGCGCCGCGCTCCCGGCGGTCGCGGCGGCCGCGGCCCTCACCCTCCTGGGCGGGGGCGGAGACGGCGGTGGCGGCCTCGGCCTTCACGTCCGTCTGCGGCGCGGTGGCGGTCGCCGTGGCGGCCTCGGCCTTGACGGTCTCGGTCTTCTGCTCGACCTGTACGGCGACGGGGGCCGAGGCCTCCGGGCTGCCGGACGGGGCGGTCGCCCGGCGCCGACGGCGCTCGCCCACCGGGGCGTCGTCGCTGGCCGGCTGGCCGGGGATGTCGATCTGGGCCTGCGCGGCAGGCTTCTCGGCGGGCGCAGCGGCGGCGGCCTCGCCCGTGCGGGCCTTGCTGGTGGCGCGGCGCTTCGGCTTGGCCTCGGCGGTGTCCGCGGCGGAGGCGGCGGCCTTGGGCGCGGCGGCACCGCCCGCCTGCGTCTCCTTGATGACCTCGATCAGCTGGCTCTTGCGCATCCGCGCGGTGCCCCTGATGCCGAGGCCCGACGCGACCTGCTGCAGCTCGGCCAGGACCATGCCCTCAAGGCCGGTGCCGGTGCGGCGACGCTTGGGTGCGGCGCCCGCGGCGGGGGCACTGGTGTCGACAGAGGTGTCGGCAGCGCCCATCAGATCGGTGGTGTCGCTCACGAAGGGTCCTTCCCTGGAGCGGACGTCGGCCTGTCTGGCTCGGCGACCGGTTGTGCTGTCCGACAACAGTCCGTGACCTGATGGGGTTGGACTGTGCCGGGGCGGTGGTCCGCCGGTAGAGATACGGCGGAGAGAAAACGTGCGTGGCTGGTTCCGGCGAGAAGCCCCCGAGCTGGAAGCGTGGGAATGTCACGCCGATTCCGGAGCGTGCTCGAAACTGCTGGAAGTGATCAAAGCAGTCGGGGAGGCTCCCGGAAGAAAGGTGGTCCCGATGGGGGACACTGAGCACCGAGCCATGGCGGCTTCGGCTGCGCACTTGAGACTAACACTACCGGATCCAACAAACATTCCCCCTCTCAATCACCGGCAATCACGCCCTTCCGCGCGGGCGGCCTGCCCTGGCCGCCCGCCCCTGACCGGCCTGGCTCAGCCGCCCTGGGTTCCCAGCGGAAGTACGCTCGCGCCCGCGGCGTCGAGGGCGAGCCGGTTCGCCGCCCACCCTTCGCCCGCGAGCTGCGCGACCTTGTCGGCCGCGTCGTTGTCGACCAGCGCGAGGACCGTGGGGCCCGCGCCGGAGATGACCGCGGGGATGCCGTCCGCCCGCAGTCGGTTCACCAGGGCGACGCTCTCGGGCATCGCCGGGGACCGGTACTCCTGGTGGAGCCGGTCTTCGGTGGCCGGCAGGAGGAACTCGGGACGCCTGGTCAGGGCCTCCACGAGCAGTCCTGCACGACCTGCGTTCACGGCCGCGTCCACGTGCGGCACGGTGCGCGGCAGCAGGCCGCGCGCGGTCTCCGTGAGGACCGGCTTGGAGGGGACGAAGACCACCGGAACGATGGAATCGGCGGGCTCCATCCGGATCGCCTTGGCGCTGCCGCCGTCCATCCAGGCCAGGGTGAAGCCGCCGAGCAGACAGGCGGCGACGTTGTCGGGGTGGCCCTCGATCTCGGTCGCGAGCTCCAGGAGCGCCGCGTCGTCGAGCTTGGCCTCGCCGCCTATGGTCACGGCGCGGGCGGCGACGATGCCGGCGCAGATGGCGGCGGAGGAGGAGCCGAGGCCACGGCCGTGCGGGATGCGGTTGGCGCAGACGACCTCGAGGCCGCGCGGCTGCCCGCCCAGCAGGTCGAAGGCGGTCCGCATGGAGCGTACGAGCAGGTGGCTCTCGTCCCGCGGGAGGGTGTCGGCGCCCTCACCCGCGATGTCGATGTTCAGGCCGGAGTCGGCCACCCGGACGACGACGTCGTCGTAGAGCCCCAGGGCCAGGCCGAGGGCGTCGAAGCCCGGGCCGAGATTGGCACTGCTGGCGGGGACGCGCACCCGTACGGCGGCGGCGCGGAACGCTGGACCGGCCATCGTCCGATGACACTCCTTGTGACTGTGCGAGATCTTCGCTCTTCGCTGGCTCGCTGCGAATGTACTGGAGAACGTACGACACCCGAAGGCCCTGTGGGCAGCACCGCGGTCATATGCACGGTGGCGGATGTAAGTACAGCGTATCGAAGGAAGGTTCTCTCGCGACATAGGGCGCACAGGAGGCGCACGATGCGTGTCGCGGCTTCGGCCGCACTTTTGGTGCCGTACGGGGTGAGTTGCCGGTTCCGGGGGCCCGAGGACCCCCGGAACCGGGTCGTGCGTCAGACGAGGCCGAGGCGGACGGCCGCGGCTTCGGCATCCACCGGAACGGTGACCGGCTGCGGAGCGCCGGCGATCGCCCAGTCGGGGTCCTTCAGGCCGTTGCCGGTGACGGTGCACACGATCGTCTGGCCCGGGTCCACCAGGCCCAGCTCGGCGGCCTTGAGCAGGCCGGCCACGGAGGCGGCCGAGGCGGGCTCGACGAAGACGCCCTCCTGCGAGGCCAACAGCCGGTAGGCGGCCAGGATCTGACGGTCGGTCACCTCGTCGATGAAGCCGCCCGACTCGTCACGCGCGGCCAGCGCGTAGTCCCAGGACGCCGGGTTGCCGATGCGGATCGCGGTCGCGATGGTGTGCGGCTCCTTGACGACCTCCCCGCGCACGATGGGCGCGGAGCCGGAGGCCTGGAAACCCCACACGCGGGGCGTACGGGAGGCCAGGCCGTCGGCCTTGTACTCCTTGAAGCCCCTCCAGTACGCGGTGATGTTGCCGGCGTTGCCGACGGGCAGCACGTGGATGTCGGGGGCGTCGCCGAGCGCGTCGACGATCTCGAACGCGGCCGTCTTCTGGCCCTCGATGCGTACGGGGTTGACCGAATTGACCAGCGCCACCGGGTAGTTGTCGGACAGCGCGCGGGCGAGATTCAGACAGTCGTCGAAGTTGCCGTCCACCTGGAGGATCTTGGCGCCGTGCACGAGGGCCTGGCCCATCTTGCCGAGCGCGATCTTGCCGCGGGGCACGAGGACGGCGGAGACCATGCCGGCGCGCACCGCGTACGCGGCGGCCGAGGCCGAGGTGTTGCCGGTCGAGGCGCAGATGACGGCCTTGGCGCCCTCTTCCTTGGCCCGGGTGATGGCCATGGTCATGCCGCGGTCCTTGAAGGACCCGGTGGGGTTCGCCCCCTCGACCTTGAGGTGCACCTCGCAGCCGGTGCGCTCGGAGAGCACCTGCGCGGGAACGAGCGGCGTGCCGCCCTCGCGGAGTGTGACCACGGGAGTCGTGTCCGTCACCGGCAGCCGGTCCCGGTACTCCTCGATGATGCCGCGCCACTGGTGGGTGCGATTGCTGCTCATGGGTCCTTACTCCCCTTCAACACGCATGATGCTGGCGACACCGCGGACGGTGTCCAGCTTCCGCAGCGCCTCGACGGTCCCGGAGAGGGCGGCGTCGGGTGCGCGGTGAGTGACGACGACGAGGGAGGCCTCGCCGTCCTTGCCCTGCTGCCGCACGGTGTCGATGGAGACGCCGTGCTCGGCGAAGGTCGTCGCGACCTGGGCGAGCACGCCCGGCTTGTCGGCCACATCGAGGCTGATGTGGTACCGGGTCACGACATCGCCCATGGGGCTGACCGGCAGCTGGGTGTACGCCGACTCGCCCGGCCCCGTTGCCTCGGCGAGCTTGTTGCGGCAGACGGCGACGAGGTCGCCGAGCACCGCGGACGCGGTCGGCGAACCGCCCGCGCCGGGCCCGTAGAACATGAGCCGCCCGGCGGCCTCCGCCTCGACGAAGACCGCGTTGTACGCCTCGCGGACGGAGGCGAGCGGGTGGCTGAGCGGGATCATGGCCGGGTGCACGCGGGCGGTGACGGACTCGCCGTCGGCGGCGCGCTCGAGGATCGCCAGGAGCTTGATGGTGCAGCCCATCCGCTTGGCGGAGGCGAAGTCGGCGGCGCTGACCTCGGTCATTCCCTCACGGTAGACGTCGTCGAGGCGGACGCGGGTGTGGAAGGCGATGCCGGCCAGGATCGCGGCCTTGGCGGCGGCGTCGTAGCCCTCGACGTCGGCGGTGGGGTCCGCCTCGGCGTACCCGAGGGCCGTGGCCTCGTCCAGCGCCTCCTGGTAGCCGGCGCCGGTGGAGTCCATCTTGTCGAGGATGAAGTTCGTCGTGCCGTTGACGATGCCCATGACGCGGTTGATCTTGTCGCCCGCGAGGGACTCGCGCATCGGGCGGACCAGCGGGATCGCGCCGGCGACGGCGGCCTCGTAGTAAAGGTCCAGGCCGTGGGTCTCGGCCGCGGCGTGCAGGGCGGCACCGTCCTGGGCGAGCAGCGCCTTGTTCGCGGAGACGACGGAGATGCCGTTCTCGAACGCGGTGGTGATCAGCGTCCGGGCCGGCTCGATCCCGCCGATGACCTCGATGGCCACGTCGATGTCGCCGCGTTTGAGGAGGGCGGTCGCATCGGTGGTGATGAGCGCCGGGTCGATGCCCTCGCGCACCTTGGACGGCCGGCGCACCGCGACGCCCGCGAGCTCGACGGGCGCGCCGATCCGGGCCGTCAGATCGTCGGCGTGCGTCGTCATGATGCGAGCCACTTCCGAGCCGACCACTCCACAGCCCAGCAGCGCCACCTTCAGCGGACGCGTACGCATCATTCGACCTACGCCTTTCGATCTTCCATCAGTACCCCGCGCGCGGCTTGCACACGGGGTGAGAACCAGTCTCACTCAATGGACATCAGTTTCCACCCTCGGTCCATTGAGTGAGACACCTATTTTGGGGGTCTGAGGGCTTCTCCCCGGAATAAGCGAATCATCCCAGGTCGAGACGCAGGAGATCTTCCTCCGTCTCGCGCCGGACGATCACCCGGGCCTGCCCGTCGCGCACGGCGACCACGGGCGGACGCAGCGCGTGGTTGTAGTTGCTGGCCATGGAGCGGCAGTACGCACCCGTGGCCGGGACGGCGATCAGGTCGCCGGGGGCCAGGTCGGCGGGCAGGAACGCGTCCTTCACGACGATGTCGCCGCTCTCGCAGTGCTTGCCGACGACGCGGGCGAGCATGGGCTCGGCCTCGGAGGTGCGGGAGACGAGGGTGACGGAGTACTCGGCGTCGTAGAGGGCGGTCCGGATGTTGTCCGACATCCCGCCGTCGACACTGACGTACGTCCGCAGACCCTCGAGCGGCTTGATAGTGCCGACCTCGTAGAGGGTGAAGGCGGTGGGGCCGACGATGGCGCGGCCGGGCTCGACGGAGATGCGGGGAGCGCGCAGTCCCGCGCTCTCGCACTCCCGGGCCACGATCTCGGTGAGGGCCTTGGCGATCTCGTGCGGCTCGCGCGGATCGTCGTCGGCGGTGTAGGCGATCCCGAGTCCGCCGCCGAGGTCGATCTCGGGGAGCTCCACGCCGTGCTCGTCGCGTACGGCGGCCAGCAGCCGGACGACCCGCTTCGCCGACACCTCGAAGCCCGCCATGTCGAAGATCTGCGAGCCGATGTGGGAGTGGACGCCGAGCAGCTCGAGCGAGTCGTGCCCGAGGGCCCTGCGTACGGCCTCGGCGGCGGACCCGTCGGCCACGGCGATGCCGAACTTCTGGTCCTCGTGCGCGGTCGCGATGAACTCGTGCGTGTGCGCTTCCACGCCGACCGTCACACGGATCTGGACGGGCTGGCGCACGCCCAGCTCACGGGCGATGTGCGCGACGCGGGCGATCTCCTGGAAGGAGTCGAGCACGATCCGCCCGACACCGGCCCCGATCGCCCTCCTGATCTCCTGCTCGGACTTGTTGTTGCCGTGGAAGGCGATCCGGGAGGCGGGCATCTCGGCGGCGAGCGCGGTGGCCAGCTCCCCGCCGGAGCACACGTCGAGGTTCAGCCCCTCTTCCCCCAGCCACTTCACGACGGCCTTGGAGAGGAACGCCTTGCCGGCGTAGAAGACGTCGGCCTCCTTGCCGAAGGCGTGGGCCCAGGCCCGGCAGCGCGCCCGGAAGTCCTCCTCGTCGAGGAAGTAGGCAGGGGTACCGAACTCCTCGGCCAGCTTGGTCACTTCGATGCCCCCGACGCTGACGACGCCGTCGTCCGAGCGCGTGACGGTCCGGGCCCAGACCTTCTCGTCGAGGGCGTTCAGGTCGGCGGGCGGCGGGGAGTAGTGCCCCTCGGGCAGGACGTCGGCGTGACGGGGTCCGGCGGGGTGCGCGGAACGGCTCATCGGTATCTCTCTTCGCAGGTCACAGGCGTTCGGGTGCGTCAATGCCGAGGAGGGCCAGGCCGCCGGCCAGCACCGTCCCGGCGGCTTCGGCAAGAGCCAGCCGGGCCCGGTGGGCGGCCGAGGGTTTCTCGTCCCCGTGGGGCAGCACGCGGTACTGGAAGTCGAGCAGCGCGTCGGCCACCTCGACGAGGTGCCGGGTGAGCCGCTCGGGCGCCCGGTGGTGCCCGGCGGCTTCGAGGACGAGCCGGTGCTCGGCGAGGGCGCGCAGCAGCGCGGGGGCGTCCACCTCCCCGACGGCGGGCCCGAACCCCAGGTCGGCGGCGTTCCGCAGCAGCGCGCGGCTGCGCGCATGGGCGTACCGCACCCGGAAGAACTCGCTGCCCTCGCCCTGGACGAGCAGCGCATCGCAGAAGGCGGGGGTCTCGCGGGCGGGTACGGCGAGCATGGCCCAGCGCGCGGCGTCGGCGCCGTACCGGGCGACGACGTCGGCGTCCCGCTTGGCGAGGGGCGCAACGACGAGCCCGGCGAGCACGTCACACTCGCTGGCGCCCTGGCCGCTGCCGGCTTGGCTGCTGCCTTGGCTGCCGGCTTGGCCGCTGCCGGCTTGGCTGCTGGCTTGGCCGCCGCCTCGGCCGCTGCCGCCTTGGCCGCTGGCTTGGCCGCTGCCGGCTTGGCCGCTGGCTTGGCTGCCGCCCTGGCCGCTGCCCTGGCTGCGCAGGAGCCTGGCCACGCTCTCGCGTACGACGCGCTCGCGCAGCCCGGGCCCGGTATCCCCGTCGACGGGTGCAAGGGGCCCGCCCCCCGCACACACATCCGCGATGACGAGGGGCGCGGAGGGCGCCGGCAGCACGAAATTCAGGAACCCCGGCCCGGTGACCTCGACACGCTCGATCCCCGCCTCCCGGCCGAGCCGACGGGCCAGCACCCTGGCCACGTCACCGGGCGCGCACCGGGCGCCCTTCGCGAGCTGCAAGGCGACGGGAGTCGCGTAGTCCCCCACCCCACCGGGCCGGGTCCGCTCCACGACGACCCGCCCGGGCAGGACCACTCCGGCCCCCAGCTCCCCATCCCCGACGGCGCAGCGCACGGCGCGCACGACGGCATCGGGAAGATCGGCGGGATTCACGAGACCAGCCTAGGCGAGACGGCCACCCACTCCGCGAAGGGTTTCGCCATGTGAAATGGGCCCGCTCAAGAGCTGCTGGAGCCACACGGGAGACGCCGGGAAAGAGCCCGACAAAAGAGAGGTACGGGCAGGCCCGAAGCGGCGGCCACCCCACAGGAGGGCGAAGAGCGACGAGCGACGAGCGACGAGCCTCCAAGCTCTCCCCTCAGCCCCTCCCCCTCCCGGCGGGGGCGCCCTTCCTCCCGTCGCGCCGGTCCTTCCCCTCGACCAGCCGCCGCACGACCCGTACCAGCTCGGCGGGCTCGAAGGGCTTGGCGACGAAGGCATCCACCCCGGCCGCGATCCCCGCCTCCACCTCGTGCTGCGTACAGGCACTCACGATCGCGACGGGCACCGCACTGGTCCGCGGATCGGCCCGCAACTGCGCGGCGGTCCCGAACCCGTCCAGCCGCGGCATGACCACGTCGAGCGTGATCACGTCAGGACACACGCGGTGCACGACGTCCAGGCACTCGGCACCATCGTTCGCGGTCACGACCTCGAAGCCCTCCAGCTCGAGATTGACCTTGATCAGCTGCCGGATGACCTTGTTGTCGTCGACAACAAGCACCCGGCCCGAGACGCCTGGCACAACTCGAGAGTAGGTCGGCCCCACCCCCCGCGTCCGGGTTTTCGCCACTTCCACCCCCTCCGGGCGATGCACCTCCCCCTCACCCCCAAACCGGTTCCTGATCACCCCGTGGAAGCTGGTAGTGTTCAACCCGTCGCCGCACAGCGAACGACACGCCCCCGTAGCTCAGGGGATAGAGCAACGGCCTCCGGAGCCGTGTGCGCAGGTTCGAATCCTGCCGGGGGCACTCCAGCAAAGGCAGCGCGATCACGCCGCTGCCCAGCTGAAGTGCCAAGCATGAAGGCCCGAACTCAGTCCAACTGAGTCCGGGCCTTTGTCGTTGTCGCGTATTGACCGCCACCCCATCCCCCGCTCAGGGCCCGCGCGTTCAGCCCCCGGCAAGGCCAGTTACGCCGTGGAACATCCCACCCGACACCGGCTCCGCAATCCGTTGTGTATGTACATACGCTTGAAGCCAGCCATGGTGATCGGCTGTGGTAGCTTTTCTGGTGCACGTCAGCGATCGGGGGCATTGCACACGGTCCGCGCTCCTGCGGCGTCTCCAGGCATAGCTATGCCCCGGGGCGCTTGCGAGCAGAGGCACACACCGGGGCTTACGTACATGACCGTAGTACCCAATCCCACAGTTGTGCAACATGGACCCTTGGGGGGGATCGCCATGCCGTGCGCCACCGCTGACGAGATGGACCTGATCAGGATGCTCGATGCCGGGCGGTACGCCGACCCGAGCACCCTCTGCTCGGCCACTTGCCGTCAGCCCCTGGAGTGGTCCGACTGGGAGACGAACACCTCCAAGGCTATGTACGAGGTGCTCCGGCACCTGGAGAACGTCCTGCGGTGTGCCATCTCCGCCAGACTGTCGGCTCACTACGGACAGGTGGACTGGTGGAACGCCACACGCCTGCGTCTCACCTACGGAACCGAGAAGAAGATCGCAGAGGCCGAGGAGAAGCTGTCCCGCATCTCGGTGCCGCCGACCGCGACCGCCATTCAGCGTGAGATGACGCTTGGATTCTGGGTGACCCTGATGGGGCGCGGCGCCGACTACGAGACGCAGCTGTGGCGTCCCATCAGTGCCGGGTTCCCCGGCTATCGGGGACGCCGCGGGCCGCTGCACACCCGTCTGGATCACCTGAGGGTGCTCCGGAACAAAGTGGCGCACCAGGACCGCATAGGCGGCCGAGATCTTGCCGCCGACCGCCGGTCCGCTCTCACCGCCATCGGGTACGTCTCCGAGTCGGTGGCTCGCCGGGTCGACGCGGCGGACACCTCGCTGCCGGCGCTGCTGGCGTCCCGCCCGCAGACGTGCGCCCAGCGCCGAGGAGGGGGATCGTGACGCGGACGCCAGTGCTCCTGGGTGATGTCTGCGAGGTCACCCCGAGCCCTTCCAGCGATCTCTTCTCCGAGCTCACGGCCGACGGCGAGGGAACGCCGGTGGTCACACCCGCAGACATCTCCGACACCAGACGGATCGATGCGCAAGCCCTCCGGCGGCTGCCGGGCGACTCCGTCGGCCTGGAGCGTTTCCGGCTGCGACCGGGCGACCTGGTGCTGGTACGGCTGGGGAGGGTCGGCCGGGTCGGGCTCGTCGGCGAGGACGCTCGCGACTGGATCTACCACGCTTCCTGCATTCGGATCCGCCCGGACGAAGAGCAGGTCGACCCCGTGTACTTGTCGAGCTATTTGGCGCATCCACCCGTGGTCGACGAACTGCTGTCGCATGTCCACGTGGGAACGGTGCCGATGCTCACGGCGGGCTCTCTGAAGAGGTTGCCCCTCGTACTGCCCCCCCTGCACAAGCAGAGGCTGATGGCCGGGGCCCTCGGCGAGGTGAGCCTTCAGATGGACGTCCACCACCGCATGCTGGCGCGCCTCGACGCACTGAGGCAGGGGATGTTCGCCCGGATGCTGGGTGACGAGTTCCCGAGCACCGCCACCTCACGGCCGGCCGGGCCTCTTCTCGAGCGCAGAGCGCCGAGGACCCGCCGTACGAACCGAATGTCATAGCCCGGTCCTAGCCTGGACCGGTATTCCGCAGGACCCGCCTCCTGCGGGACGTAAGCAAGAGGAGACCCCGAGTGGCACAGCTCACGCTGCCGCAGCTGGAGCGGCATCTGTATGCGGCCGCGGACATCCTGCGCGGCAAGATGGACGCGGCGCAGTACCAGGACTACATCTTCGGCATGCTGTTCCTGAAGCGCGCTTCGGACCAGTTCGACGTGGCCCAGGTCGCGATGGTCAAGAAGCTCCTCGCGGAAGGGAAGAGCCGGGAGCAGGCCGAACGCATTTCCGAGGCGCGCGGCGCCTACAAGGCGCACGAGTTCTACGTGCCGCACGAGTCGCGCTGGTCCACGATCGTCGGGAAGTCCCGGACCGAACCGGCCGAGGCCCTGAACGTGGCGCTGGCCGCGCTGGAGGCCGCCAACCACCAGGCTCTCGACGGAGTCCTCTCCTACATCAGCTTCACGGAGAACCGCGGCGGCAACACCAAGCTGACCAGGCCGGTCATCCAGCAGCTCATCGACCACTTCAGCGAGTACCGGCTCAGCAACGACGACTTCGAGTTCCCCGACCTCCTCGGGCACGCCTACGAGTACCTGATCGGCGAGTTCGCCGACGAGGGCGGCAAGAAGGGCGGCCAGTTCTACACCCCGCGTTCGGTCATCCGCATGATGAACCAACTGGTCAAACCAGAGCCGGGCATGTCCGTCTATGACCCCTGCTGCGGTTCGGCCGGCATGCTGATCCTCGCCAAGGAGTACGTGCAGGACCATGGCGGTGACGAGTCCCACCTCTCCGTGTACGGGCAGGAGGACAACGGCAGCGCCTGGGCGATGGCCCGGATGAATCTGCTGATGCACGGCGTCGCGGACGGTGTCATCCACCACGGCGACACTCTCGCCGACCCGAAGCACACGCACGAGGGGCAGCTCCAGCGGTTCGACCGCATCCTCACCAATCCGCCGTTCGCGCAGAACTACCGCCAGGAAGGCATGAAGTTCCCCGAGCGCATGGTGAACTGGACGCCCGAGTCCGGCAAGAAGGCCGACCTCATGTTCATCCAGCACGTGCTGGCTGTGCTGGAGCCGGACGGCATCGGGGCGTCCGTCATGCCGCACGGCGTGCTGTTCCGAAGCGGCGAGGAACAGAAGATCCGCAAGCGGATCATCGAGGAACACCGCCTGGAAGCCGTGATCGGGATCGGGCCCAACGTCTTCTACGGCACCGGCATTCCTGCCTGCATCCTCGTCTTGCGCGGCCGCAAGGGCGCGCCTGAAGGACGGCGCGATGGCGTGCTCTTCATCAACGCCGACCGCGAGATCACCGCCGGACGCACCCAGAACCTCCTCGAGGCCCAGCACGCGGAGAAGATCGTCTCTGCGTACGAGGGGTGGCAGGAGATCCCCGGCTTCGCCCGCATCGTGGGTTTCGAGGAGCTGGCGGAGAACGACTACAACCTCAACATCCGCCGCTACGTGGACAATACTCCCGCTCCGGAGCCGCAGGACGTACGGGCGCACCTCTACGGGGGCGTACCCAGGAGCGAGATCGCGGCGCGCAAGGAACAGTTCGAGGCTTTCGGCATCGAACCCGAGGGGGCGCTCTTCCGGCTCCGGAACGGCGATCCCGAGTATGTGGACTTCCTGGCGGAGGGCCATGAAGCGACGGCGGCCCGGATCCCGGGCCTCGCGCAGGAAAGGGAAGTCGTCCTCGGGCGGGCGTTCCACAGCTGGTGGAGTGAACACCGGGAGCAGCTCGCGAAGCTGCCGGTGCACCGGCAGAAGGCGCAGACGCGCAGTGAACTCCTCACCACCTTCGTGGCCGCGTTGGAGCGCGTCGGTGTGCTCGACCGGCATCAGCTGGCGGGTGCGGTGGCCGCTTGGTGGTTCGACGCCAGGAACGACCTCGACGTGCTGATGGCGAAGGACTTCCAGGGCCTGATCGACGGCTGGGTCCGCAGCATTGCCTCGGCGTTCGAAGAGCCCTCCGCCAAAGCGGATGCCAAGACGAAGGCCCGCTACCGGGCAGCCATGCGCAAGGCTCGCGATCACCGGCTGGTCCCGGAACTGATCCCGACCTACGTGAAGCAGCTGGAGACGGCGGAAGCGCTGGTCGCGAAGCTGGACGCGGAAGTGAAGGCCGGCTCCCCGCCGAAGAGGACGTCAAAGGCGGGCGAGGCGGACGGCGAGGACGACGTCGACGAGGAAGAGCTCGACCTTTCCCACGTCCTTCCCCCCAAGGTCCTGAGCGCCCTGAAGAAGAAGCAGCGGGTGGCGAAACTGGAGCTTTCCCTCATCAAGGCGTCGTTCGTGACAGAACTGCAGGCTGCAGCGGAGAAGCTCACCCCCGCGCAAGCCCAGGAGGTCGTCCTCGGCTTCTTGAACGCGGACCTCTATGCGCGCATGGTCCGATTCGTCGCTGCCGATCGCCGGGCCCTGGTCGACGCCTTTCGCAACTGGGGCGACAAGTACGCGGTGACCCTCGCCGACCTGGAGCAGGAGCGCGAAGCCTCGGCGAAGCGCCTGCGCGGGTACCTGGAGGAGCTGGGATATGCGTGAGGGCTGGAAGCGAGTCGCTCTGGCAGAGGTCACGCGCGAGGAAAACATCCGCGTGGGCGATCTGGCAGACAAGGCTGTGGTCCTCTCGTCCACGAAACATCACGGCCTCGTTTCGTCAGATGACTACTTCAAGAACCGCCAGGTGTACAGCGACGACACCTCGGGGTACAAGCTGGTCCGCAGGGGCTGGTTCGCGTACGCGACGAATCATCTGACGGAAGGCTCCATCGGCCTTCAAATGCTGACCGACGTGGCGTGCGTCAGCCCGATCTACACCGTTTTTTCATGCACGCCGGAAATCAATGCGGATTTCCTTTATCGCATTCTCAAGACCGACGCGATGTTGGCTGAATACGGTGTACATGACCAGGCTTCGGTAGACCGCCGAGGGGCAGTTCGGTACCGGGATTTCAAGAAGATCGAGATCGATCTCCCACCGCTCGCGGAACAGCGAAGGATTTGCGAAATCCTGGACGAGGTCGATGCTCATATCCATACGGCACGCGCCATCCTAAAGAAGCACGATCAGGCCCACTTCGGAACCCTGGAGCGGCTGTTCACGACAGGGGTGGCGCCCGGCCGCAGGAGAACACGGAGCGCCATTGGCGAAATCCCTGCCGATTGGGATCTCCTGCCCATCTCCGAGGTGTGTGAAGTCAGATCGGGCAGCACTCCGTCACGCTCGGAGGGAGACCTCTACTTTTCGCCGTCCGGAACGCCGTGGGTGAAGACGCTGGACTTGAATGAGGGGGTTATTTCCTCCACGCAAGAGGGAGTAACCGATATCGGACTGCAGAGTTCGAACATGCGTGTCTATCCACCTCATACGGTCCTGGTGGCCATGTACGGCGGCTGGGGGCAAATCGGCCGTACGGCAATCCTGGGATGCTCCGCCGCCGTCAATCAGGCCCTGTCCGCCCTGGAAGTCAAACAGGAGGCGAGGCTCCTCCCTCAGTTCCTGCTCCTCGCCCTCCAGCACGGCCGTCTACGTTGGAGGAAGGTGGGGGCGAGCACCCGTAAGGACGCCAACATCACGAAGAGTGACGTGGAAGCATTCTTGATTCCCATCCCAGGGCTCGCCGAACAGCAACGGATCATGCGGATCATGGCCGACCTGCATCAGCAACGAACTGACGGCCAGCGCCTTCTGGCGAAGCTTGAGCTCTTCAGGAAGTCGACGAGGGACGACCTGTTGGCCGGCAGGGTCGCCGTTTCCGTCGGCGCATAGCTCTACCGCGCTCCACTGCGCTGCGCCCGGCTGCACCTCGCCCCCCACGTACTGCTCGTCAAAGGAGACCGCACCACACATGTCCGGCCCCGAGTACAGGTACGTAGAGGCCCCACTCATCGCGCAGCTCACCCACCGCAGCATGGGCTGGCGACATGTGGTGGGGAATCGGGACGTGGAACTTCAGGCCCCGGGCGAGCAGCGGTACGTCCGCGAGGGGACAGACAGCGCGCTCCTTCTCGGAATCCTGCAGGGCCAGTTGGACCGACTCAACCGGCTGCCCGGCGGGGCGAGATGGCTCGATGACGCCCGCGTCGCCACCGCGATCTCGGCCCTGAGCAAAGGCGGCGCACCGGGCGGCGGGCTCATCGCCGCCAATGAGGCAGCGACCGAGGCTCTGATCGAAGGCGTCGCCGTCCCCGGAGTCGAAGGGTGGGACGGCGGGCGAGCTCAGAAGGTCCGGTTCATCGACTGGCAGACGCCGGAGAACAACGACTTCCTCGTCGTCTCCCAGTTCCCGATGACGATCCCAGGAGCGCGGGACGACCACGGCCGGCCCAGGAGGCTCGTCGCCGATCTCGTGCTGTTCGTGAACGGCATCCCGCTGGTCGTCGTCGAGTGCAAAAAGCTCAAAGCGGGTCGGGGCGACGCCCACAAAGCGATACAGCAGTTGCGGCGGTATGCCAACCAGCGGCGGGAGTCAGTCACTCCGGAAGGGAGCGAACAGCTCTTCCGGACCGTGCAGCTGACGGTCGCGACCACGGGGGACACTGCGCTGCTGGGCACGTTCACGGCTCGCCCCCGGGACTATGCGGTCTGGCGGGATGCCCACCCGTTGGACACGAAGCAGGTGGCCGGCACCACCTATCACCCGGACGACGCCTTCGCCCGTGCACAGAAGACCCTCGCCGCCGGGGTGCTGCACCCGCACCGGCTGCTCGACATCGTGCGGAACTTCATCGTCTTCAAGGACGTCGAGATCGCCGAAGGGCGCACCGCCCGGGTGAAGATCGGCCCGCGCTACCAGCAGTACCGGGCCGTCCACAAGGCGATCGAGCGCCTGAGGGCGGGCGAGACCAGGCGGGTCCACGGGAAGGAAGACAAGCGGGGCGGCATCGTGTGGCACACACAGGGCTCGGGAAAGTCCCTGACCATGGTGTTCCTGGTGCGCAAGTTGCGCACTACACCGGGCTTGGGCCACTTCAAAGTCGTCGTGGTGACCGATCGGAAGCAGCTCCAGGACCAGCTTTCCGAGACGGCCGTACTGGCGGGCGAGAAGCCGGACATCATCACCCGCGCGTCCCAGGTGCCCAAGGTGCTCGGTCTGGAGAACGCCGGTCTGGTCTTCGTCATGATCCAGAAACAGCAGGACGCGGAGAGGACCCGGCAGAACACCGCCGACTCCCTTGCCCATGAGGGGACACCCGGTTGGGGGCTCATCAACGACCGCGAAGGCATCCTCATCATGGTCGACGAGGCCCACCGCTCCCACGGCTCCGCCCTTCACCAGAACCTCATGGAGTCCCTGCCCAACGCTGCCCGTATCGGCTTCACCGGCACCCCGATCATCATGAACCGCCGCAAGCTCACCGCCACGACCTTCGGTGAGTTCATCGACACCTACCGTCTCAACGACGCCGAGGATGACGGCGCCATCGTGCCTATCTACTACGAGGGCCACATCGCCAAGGGCGCCGTCATCGAGGGTGAGGCCCTGGAGGAGACGTTCCAGGAGGAGTTCGAAGAGCTCACCGATGAGCAGTACGACGAACTCCAGAAGCGGTACGCCAAGCCCTCGGCCGTTCTCGGCGCGAACGACATGATCCGGCGCAAGGCACGCCACATGCTGCGCCACTACGTCGAAGGGGCCATGAAGGAGGGCTTCAAGGCCCAGGTCGTGGCTCACTCCCGGGGGATCGCCGTCCGCTACCGCGAGGCTCTCATCGCCGCTCGCGACGAACTGGTCGTCGAAGTGGAGAAGGCGGCCAAGTCCCCGGCCGGTGTCCTCACCAAGGCCCAGCGGACACCGGCTGAGGACCGTACGCCCAGACAGCGGCTCCTGGTCGCCGCCCACAGACAACTCGAACTGCTCAAGGCCATCGACTTCGTGCCGGTGATCTCTCCCGACTCCGAGGACGACCCTGCTTGGGCGGCCTGGTCCGACGGAGGTGCTCAGGAGAAGGCCATCAAGGCGTTTCGCCGCCCCTTCCCCGACCCCGCCGAAGCCACTTCGGATTCGAGGCCGGTTGCCATGCTCATAGTCCGCACCATGCTGCTCACCGGCTTTGACGCCCCCATCGAGCAGGTCATGTACCTGGACCGCCGGATGCGCGAGGCCGAACTCCTACAGGCCGTCGCCCGTGTGAACCGTACCTACGGGGAGAAGAAGCAGGCGGGGTTCGTCGTCGACTACGCGGGCGTGGCGACGGCTCTCCTCGAAGCCTTGGCCGCCTACGCTTCCGACGAAGCCGAAGGCCTGCCCCTCGACTTCACCGTCGAGGAGAACAAGCTCGAGCATCAGTACAACGCACTGCGGCATCACCTCGGTCTCACCGAGGAACTCGTCGACCCGGACGACACCGCTGCGGTACACCGCCTGGTGGACATCTTGGAGGACGAGGAGCGGCGCATCGCCTACCGCAAGCTGCTCCGGGCGTTCCTGGCCACTCTCGACCTCCTCCTGCCACGCGAGGCGACCCGCCCCTACCTGCGGCCGGCGAAGCTCTTCAGTTTCATCGCCCTGGTGGCCAAGCAGCGCTTCAGCGAAGAGGAGGACGGATTCGACCCCGCCGCCTACGGGGCGCGGGTGGCTGAGCTGATCGACGAGCACGTGAAGGCCCTCGACGTGGAACGCGCGATAGAACCGACACGGCTCACGTCCGACGATTTCCGTACCAAGGTCGAGCAGCTACCGGGCGCCCGCGCCAAGGCTTCGATGATGGCGCACGCGGTGCGCAACCACATCGAACTCCATTTCCAGGAGAACCCGGTGGCTTACGACAGGCTGCGTGAACGGCTGGAAGAGATCCTCAGGAAGTACGCGCAGGACTGGGCCCATCAGCTCGTGGCGTTCGAGGAGCTCTCCCGGGAGGTGCAGGACGTGAGTCAGGGACGCGGCCCTGACCTGCCGGAAGACGTGCGCGGTCTCAGCAGGCTGGAGCAAGCCGTCTACCAGCAGCTGACCACCGTCGTCACCGACGGGGTCATCACCGACGACATACGTGCGGAGTTGATCGGTCTGGCGCGCGAGGTACGGGCCGTCGCCGTGCGGCACGCCTTGCGGAAGGACCTGTTCTACAACACGGCCGCCCTGCACGATCTGCAGAGCGACATCTGGATGATCCTTGCCGTCCACGACCGCACCCATCCTGCCGTGGACAGCTTGGCACCCGCGGTGCGGGAGATCATCCAGCACAACAAGAAGGACCTGTAGTCCGGCCATGTACACGACCTCGAGCGAACCGCTGTACGTGAACGATCTGGTCATCGACGTCCGTCCGGTGCCCGGGCGCAGGAGCGTCCGGCTCACGGTGGAACGCGACGCGCGGATCGTGGCGGCTGTGCCGCCGGGTACGGAGCAGGAGTCTCTCGAGGTCCTCATCCGCACGCGTCTTCCCTGGCTGTACGGCAAGGTGCGCGACCGCGAGGCGGATGTGGAGCAGCGACCCCACCGCCGCTTTCTCGACGGTGAGGGTTTCTACTACCTGGGGCGCAGCTACCGCCTCAAGACCGTCGATGCGGCCCCCCGCCCCGTGGCACTGGCGGAAGGCCGTATCAGGCTGCGGCGGGACCGCTCGGATTCGGCAACCGAGGATTTGGTCGCGTGGTACATCGAGCGGGGGCGCCACTGGCTGCCTCGGCGCGTGGGCCCGTGGGCGGAGTGCCTCGAAGCCCCATCAGTGGGCTTGAGCGTCCGCCCTCTGGGCTATCGGTGGGGGTCGTGCTCGAGCCGGGGTGCAGTCAACATCCACTGGGCAGCGATGCAGCTCCCCGCGGCGCTGGTGGACTACGTACTCGTGCACGAGCTGGCGCACATTCACGAGCCCAACCACTCGGCGACCTTCTGGCGGAGGGTGGCCCGGGCTCTGCCCGACTACGCATCCCGGAAGGAAAGGCTTGAGGAGTGGGGGGCCGGCCTGTGGCTTCCCCCAGGTACTGGTCCTTCTCTCGAGTGCTGACGCCATCGGGGTCCGGTGGTCTGTACGAGGGGGGTGGGGGTGGGTCTGTGGGTTTGGGGGGTGGGGTGGGGTGGGGAGCGTGCGTAGGGTGGGTTGTGAGGCCGCATAGTGCCGTTGACCTGGTGCTTTGCGGGAAGCAGCGGGTATCAGGATGGGGCGGCACCGATGCGTGAGTTGGTGGAGACGGCGCGGCAGTGGGTGGCCGAGGGGCGGGCCGGGTATCTGGCGCGGCCCGTGACCGAGCAGGGGTTCGGGCCGCGGGATCCGGCCGGGGCCGTGCTCGTCGATGCGTCGCGGGGGGAGTGTGTCGGCGCGCTGTACCGGGGGGTCTTCGATGCCGAGCTCGTCGCCGAGGCCGGAGCCATGGGGGCTCGGGACACCGCGCGGGTGTGCGAGGTGTCCGTGCGCGGGGCCGAGGCCGTGGAGGCGGAGCTGACCTGTGGCGGGCAGGCCGAGGTGCTGCTGCAGCCGCTCGGCGCGATCCCGGCCGAGTGGTGGGAGCTGCTCGGTGCGGGAGTCGGGGTGGCGTTGGTGACCCGGCTGAACGAGGCCGCTGATCAGGCCGTCAGTGAAGTCGTACGGGCTACCGACGTGCCGCGAGACGACGCCGGGCGGCGGGCCGGGGAGCTGCTGGACACGCGCCGGCCCGGGCGGGACGCGCTGTACGGGCAGTCGGGGCTGGTGCTGGTCGAGGCGTGCCCGTCGGCTCCGTACGTGGTGATCGGCGGGGGCGGGGAGCTGGCCGGGATCATCCAGCGGCAGGCGCTGCTGCTGGGCTGGGAGGCCGTGCTGGTCGACGGTGCGGAGGAGGCCGGGAAGGTGATCCGGGCGCGGCGGGACGGCGCGTGCGTGGTCATGCTCAGCCACGACGAGGAGTTCGACGTGCCGACGCTGCGCCTGGCGCTGGAGCTCGGGGTTCCGTACGTCGGTGCGCTGGGCTCGCGCCGGACGACGGCTCGGCGGCGGGAAGGGCTGATCGCGGCCGGGGTGGGCGAGGCCCAACTGGCCCGGGTGCACGGGCCGATCGGCTTGGACCTCGGCGCCCGGACCCCGGCGGAGACCGCGCTGGCGATCTGCGCCGAGATCCTGGGCGTCCTCGGCGCGCGCAAGGCCGCCGGCGCCCTCCGGGACACCGACGGACCCATCAACTCCTAGCCGGCCGGGGTCAGTCGCCCTGGCCGGTCGTGTTCAGTCGCCCAGTGCGCGTTTGAGTTCGGCCTTGTTCATGTCCGAACGCCCGTGGATGTTGCGGCGCCGGGCCTCCGCGTACAGCTGGTCGTACGTGGGGCCCTGCGCGCCGGAGTGGGAGTGCAGGCCCCCGCGGCGCGACGAGGACATGTCCTGCAGTGACTCCTTGCTGGCGGTCTTGGACTCGCCGGCCCGGGCGCGTTCCTTGTTGACCGTCCGGGCGGCGATCTCCTCGGCCTTCTCCTTCGACTCGCCGCGCTGCTCCAGGCCCTCCTTGATGTGCTCGTACTGGCGTTCGCGCTTGGGGGACGATCCGCGGGGCATGGCCGGCCTCCTTCTCGCTTCCGGTTCGGGTGCCTCTGGCTCGTACCCCGGATGGCGCAAGGTATCCCGGGCAGAACAGCGCATATCGCTCCGAAGTGCGGGAAAATGGGTCCCATGGACACGATCCTGAGCGTGGACTCGACCTTGACCGACATCGCATGGTTCCTGGTGGTCGGGATCATCGTCGCCGGCTTCCTGCTCGCCGGCTTCAAGCTGGGTCAGCGGGTCCGGGCGAAGGAGCCGCCGCCGCCCAGTCCCGAGAGCCAGCCCCACCTGCCGAACGGCGGAGCCGTGCACGAGGTCCGCGAGGAGCGGGAGCACGTGGAGATCCCCGAGGGCGGTCTGCGGCCGCACGAGATGCAGGGCTACGGGAACTTCGGCTCCACCACCTCCAGCCACCCGGAGGACGTCCGCAAGGCCCGCGAGTCCGGTCACCAGCAGGTTGAGGGTCCTGGTCCGCATCCCCAGCCCGGGGCTCCCCCGGACGCGGGGCGCGGCGCCCACAGCTGACGCCTCCCCCGACCCCCTCCCTCTGACCTGCGCCTTCCGCGCGGGTCAGAGGTCTGTCCGCAGCCTCAGCACCTCCGGCGGCGGGTGCCGGGCCGAGGTGTGCCGGACCTCGGCCGTCAGGGGCGGGTCGAGCGGGCGGAAGAGCACCTCGCCGAGCCCGATCGCCGTGACGGTCCCCGTCGCGGCCGCGGTCGGAGCCGATGCACGCCCCGCCACCGCCTGCGCCACCTCCGCGCGCAGGGCCGCCGTCAGCGGGCTCGACACCAGCGGGGTCTCGTCGCCGACCGGCAGGACGAGCACCAGGGCCAGCGGGCGGCGCGGGGTGCCGGTGTAGCCGACCACCGCCGCGTCGCGCACGTCCGTGTGCCGCAGCTTCTGCCAGCCGCGCCGCCCGGCCGGGTAGGTCTGGTCCAGCCGTTTGACGACCAGGCCCTCGATGCCGCTGGCGGGGAGGGTCTCGTACCAGGTGGCCGCCAGTTCCGGGTCGGTGGTCATCGGTACCGGCTGCAGCGGCGGCCCGAGCGGCAGCAGCAGGTCCACGAGGAGGGCCCGGCGGTGTTCGTACGCGCGCCCGCGCAGGTCCGTCCCGGCCAGTTCCAGCACGTCGAAGGCGGCGTACGAGGCCGGCAGCGTCTGCGCCAGTACGCCGGCCCGCGCGGCCGTGGCCGCCGCCCGGCGCTGTACCAGCGCGAACTCCGTCCGGCCCTCGTGCCAGACCACCACCTCGCCGTCGAGGACCGTACCGGCCGGCAACTGCCGTGCGGCCACCTCCAGATCGGGAAAGGCGCTGGTCACGATCCGGCCGGAACGCGCCTGGAGGACGACGCGGCTCTCCGAGCGCACGACGACCAGGCGGTGGCCGTCGAACTTCGGCTCGTACGCCAGGCCCGCCCCGCGCGGCAGGGTCCGCACGGAGGTGGCCAGCGCGACGCGGATCATGGCCTGTGCCCTCGCGTCCGGGGCAGTCGGCCGGCCCGGTCGAGGTCGCTCAGGGGGCCGAAGAGGTCCCCGTCGCGCTCCAGCCTCGGTGGGACGTCGTCGGCGAGGAAGACCAGGTCGGAGGGGCGCCGACAGGCCTCGACCTCCTCCCAGGACACCGGCGCGGACACGGTCGGCCGGGCCCGCGCGCGCAACGTGTAGGGGGCGGCGGTGGTCTTGGCGGCAGCGTTCTGGCTGTGGTCGACGAAGACCTTGCCCGGGCGCAGCGCCTTGGCCATGCGGTGGACGATCAGGTCGGGGAGCTCGCGCTCGGCCTCCTGGGCGAGCAGCTTCGCGTACGCGGAGACCTGCTCGGAGGGGGTCGGCTCGAGGGGTACGGCCAGGTGCAGGCCCTTGGAGCCGGAGGTCTTGGCGTACGCGTGCAGGCCGTCGGCGGCGAGCCGGTCGCGCAGCCACAGCGCGGCGGCGCAGCACTCGACGACGGAGGCCGGCGCGCCGGGGTCGAGGTCGAGGACCATCCGGTCGGCGACGGCGGGGCGGCCGGCGGTCCACTGGGGGGTGTGGAACTCGACGACGAGGTTGGCGGACCACATGAGGGTGGCCATGTCGGCGACGACCACCTGTGCGGCGGAGAGGTCCTCGGAGCGGGGCACGGGGGTGGTCTTCACCCAGTCGGGCGTGCCGGGCGGCGGGTTCTTGGTGAAGAAGAGCTGGCCGTCCGGGCCGTCGGGGTAGCGCAGGAAGGACACCGGGCGGTCGTGGATGTGGGCGAGGAGGGGGCCCGCGACGAGGGCGTAGTAGTGCAGCACCTCGCCCTTGGTGAAGCCGGTCTCGGGGTAGAGCACCTTGTCGAGATTGCTGAGCGCGATGCGACGGCCCTCCACCAATGTGATCGGCGTCATACGATGAGATTGCCACGAATCAGGAGGAACCGTGCGATCCATTTGGAACGGGGCGATCTCCTTCGGCCTGGTCAGCATTCCGATCAAGCTCGTGAACGCCACCGAGAGCCACTCGATCTCCTTCCGTCAGATCCACCTCGACGACGGCGGGCGGATCCGCTACCGCAAGGTGTGCGAGCTGGACGGCGAGGAGGTGCCGAGCGCCGAGATCGGGAAGGGGTACGAGGAGGCGGACGGGTCGATCATCCCGATCACGGACGAGGACCTGGCGCAGCTGCCGATCGCGACCGCCCGGACGATCGAGATCATGTCGTTCGTGCCGGCGGACGAGATCGACCCGCTCCAAATGGACGCGGCGTACTACCTCGCGGCGAACGGGGCGACGGCGGCGAAGCCCTACACCCTCCTGCGGGAGGCGCTGAAGCGGAGCCGGAAGGTCGCGATCGCCAAGTACGCGCTGCGGGGGCGGGAGCGGCTGGGCATGCTGCGGGTCGTGGACGACGTGATCGCGATGCACGGGCTGTTGTGGCCGGACGAGATCCGGGTGCCGGAGGGGGTGGCGCCGGAGGCGGACGTCACGGTACGGGACGCCGAACTCGACCTGGCGGACGCGCTGATGGCGACGTTGGGCGAGGTCGAGCTGTCCTCGCTGCACGACGACTACCAGGAGGCCGTGGAGGCGATGATCGCGGCGAAGTCGGGCGGGGCGTTCGAACCGTCCGAGGCCGTGGTGGAGCCGGCCGGGGGTCAGGTGATCGACCTGATGGCGGCGCTGGAGAAGAGCGTGAAGGCGGCGAAGGCTTCGCGGGGCGAGGCGGGGGCGGCGGGGGCGGCGGGCGAGGCCGCGACGCAGACCGAGGCCGAGACCGAGACCGAGACCGAGGCCGATGTGACGCCGATTCGGGGGCGGCGGAAGCCGGCTGCGACGGCGACTGCGACGGCGACCGCGCCGAAAGCGGTGGGCGGGAAGAAGTCGACGGCTGCGTCGGCGAAGAAGACCGGGTCGGGTGCGGCGAAGAAGACCGCGGCGGCCAAGTCCACGTCCAAGGCGACGACGAAGTCGACGGCCAAGACGGCGTCCAAGACGGCGGCAAAGTCGACGGCGAAGACGGCCAAGTCGACCTCGGCGGCGGCCAAGAAGACGACCGCCACCGCGAAGAAGACGACGAAGGCGACGGCATCCCGGAAACGGACGGCCTGAGCGGGGCGGTGGCGGTCGGCGCGGCGGCGGAGGGCCGGGGCGGCGGAGCGGCGGAGCCCCGGGCGGAGCGGTGGGGGAGCAGCGGCGGCTCGGCGGCGGAGCGGTGGCGGTCGGCGCGGCGGCGCGCCGGCGGAACGGCGGCGGAGCGGCGGCGCCCCGGCGGCGCGGCGGTAGCGGCGGGGCGGAGCAGCGGCGCCCCGGCGGAGCAGCGGCGCCCCGGCGGCGCGGCGGAGCGGTGGCGGAGCAGCGGCGGAGCGGTGGCGCCCCAGCGGCGCGGCGGCGGAGCGGTAGCGGCGGGGCGGAGCGGCGGCGGAGCGGTGGCGAAGCGGTAGCGCCGCCCCGGCGGAGGCAGCGGGCGGCGTCGGGGGCGCCCCCGGCCGGTCGACGGTCAGGGGCGGTCAAGCGGGACTGACTGCCCGGGCAGTCCCTGCGGGCCGGTGGGCGGCGTCGGTGGTGGCCGCGGGGAAGCCGCGCCGCGACGGCACCCGGAAGGCGGCCACGGCGGCGGGGTGTCGGCGGCCCGCGGCGGGGGCCCTCCGGGGTGGAGGGTCACGGCGCTGCCTGGGCCTCGGAGTTCAGGTCATTGCACACGTCGGCCCGTGCGGCGGAGGGCTCTGGGCGCTGCAACACGCCTTCCAGGACGCCCCGTCCCCGTCCTCCGGCGCGGGCGGGCGGCGAGCGCCGCGGTGTCCGCCGCCGTCGGCGGTTCCGCACCGGTCGTCCCGGACCTCGGCCACACCCGTGCGGTCTGGTCGGCGGTGATCGCGGTCAGGCGGGTCTGTCCGTGCGGCCCAGCCAGGTTCTCGTGTCGCGGGCCAGGGTGAACAGGGCTTCGATGTCCGGGGGTTTGAGGGCCGTAGGGGAAGAGGCGAGCTCTGCGGTGGCAGTGGGGGGCTGGAGGACGCGGACGTCGCGGAGGGTGGGGGCCACCTCGACGCGGGAGGCGTCGACCACGGCGAGGGCCGCAGTGGCCTGGGTCGCCAGGGCCCGGGTGGCGCGGGCTGCCGCGCGGCGGATCCAGCGGGGGTCCGGGCGGGGTTGCGAACGGCCGACCGTGAGCAGGAGGTCGCCGGCCACCGCGCGCTGGCGGCGGCCCGGGACCGTTCGGACGCAGAAGACCCCGGGCGGGCCGATCAGCAGGTGGTCGATGCCGCCCAGCCCGGGGAGCGGTACGCAGTGCAGGATCCGCCAGCCGTCCGCCCCCAGGGCGTCGAGCGCGTCGCCCATGCGCTGCTGGGCCAGCAGATCCTGGCGCAGCCGGTGCCGTGCCCGGGTTCCCGCCGGGCCGTGTTCCAGTTCGCCCAGCAGGGTCTCGCCGGGGCGGTTCGGGGCCAGGTCCGCGTCCGGCGGGAGGGCGAGGCCGCGCAGGTCGGCCGCCGTGGGGACGGGAGGCGGCCCGATCGCGACCGTTCCCCTCAGGTAGGGCCGCAACACCTCGATCACCGCCTC
The DNA here is from genome assembly GCF_040651925.1 of Streptomyces sp. NPDC048349. NCBI lineage: Bacteria > Bacillati > Actinomycetota > Actinomycetes > Kitasatosporales > Streptomycetaceae > Streptomyces > Streptomyces sp. NPDC048349. The sequence continues at coordinate 218,921 of NZ_JBEZLA010000004.1, forward strand.
GCGGTGGGCGTCCTCGAGGACGCTGATCCGGTTCGCCTGCCGGTCGTACCAGGCAACCGCGTGCCCGTCGGGCCGATGGACGTACAACCGCCCACGGGCGGCCCGGCCACCCGGCATCACCCTGAGTCCCTTCATGAGCCCTCACCCCCGCCGTCCATGGGAGCAGCCGGGGCGCCGCACGGCAATCCCCCCGCCGTGTAACGACTCTGACGTGACCCTGCGACGTCCCTGTTACAAGAACGGGGCGCTGCCGCAACGGCCGGCGCCTAGGTTTGTCCCACTAGGAGCAGCACCCCACAGCACCCCACAGCACTCCCCAGCACCCACGCGCACTCCACCAGCACCCGCCAGCACCCGCCAGCACCCGCCAGCACCGCACCCCCGGCACCGAAAGGCCTCCCGTGAGCACCGTCAGCCGCCGCACTCTCGTTCGCGCCGCCGCCCTGACCGCCTGCGCCGGAAGTCTGCTGGCCCTGCCCACCGCCGCCGCCCTCGCCGAGGGGGTGCCCGCGGCCTCGTCGGCGCACTCCGCGACGCCGCAGGCGACTCTGGTCAAGAGCCTCACCCTCGCGGACGGAACCTCCACCGCGAACGTCTACCGCACCGCCGGGGGCGCGTACCGGGCCGACATCCTGACCGCCGGGGGCCACAGGGCCACCACGCTGACGAGCCGTGAGGGCATCACCGGCTTCGGCGGCGCCGGGGACCTGCACGCGGCGCTGGAGTCCGACGGGCGGCTGACGTCCTGGGTGGGCAGTGACGCTCCCGCGCAGGGCCGGGCCCACGGCGTGGCGGGCGACGGGTACAAGACCGGCACCCGCACCGGGCAGGTCGTCCCGGCCTCGGCGCCCGAGCCCGCGGGCGGCGAGAGCCGGTACGTCGCCACCGGCCCGGCCGAGTCGCTGCGCCTGGACACACTGGCCGACGGACCGGGCGAGGGCGTGTTCCTGCTCGCCGCGGGCGGCGGCATCGCGGCCGTCGGCGCCGCCGGACTGGGCTTCGCGATGCTGCGGCGCGGGCGGACCGAGAGCTGACCCGCCGGAAAAGCGGAAAGCGAAAAGGGCAAACCTCCGCATAGGGTTGACGCGACCCGACGGTCGAACTGCTGCGGACATGGAGGACGCTGGGGTCTGTGAAAACGTTTCCCTTCCGCTCGGCCGCCGCCTCCGTCCCGCAGGCGCTCGCCCTGGCCGGCCTGCTCGCCGTGCTGCCGTTGGTGGCGGGCTGCGGCGACGCCGGAGGGCTGGTCGCGGCCGGCTCGACACCGACCGCGAGCGGGCCCGTACACCTGTGGCCCGACCGCCGGGGTGCCGTCGTACCCCCGGCCGATCCGGGCGGCGCCCCGCCCGAGTACGTCAAGGGAATCCCGCCCGTCCAGGACCAGGACGTGCACGCCGTGGACCCGGTGGCCCTCGTACAGGCGGAGCTGCGGGCCCATCCGAAGACGGGGGCCGGCCCGGACGGGATGCCCGCCGCGACGGCCGCCGCGATCAGGAACTGCGGCAAGGAGGGGGCGCAGCCGCAGGAGTGCCCGGTGCTGGCGCCGTACTACCGGGACCTCACGGGCAACGGGAAGGACGAGCTGATCGTCGGCATCGAGTACCCGGACAAGATGATGTCGGTACGGGTGTACACGGCGGACGACGACGGGCGCCTCAACCGGATCATGGCGACGACCCAGACCGTGATCAACGTGGACCTGGCCGGGCGGGACGTGATCCTGCGGGTGCCCAGCGGCAACAACGGCTACGAGTTGATCACCGCCTGGTCCTGGGACGAGAAGCAGCTGACGATGCTGCCGACGCGGGAGCAGATCGTACGGGTGCCGGGCAGTCCGCAGGGACCGGCGAGTCCCGGCCCCGGCGCGGGCCGCGGCACGGGCCCCGGCACCGGGCCCGGGTCCGGTACGGGCCCCGGCACCGGCCCCCGGTCCAAGGCGACGGGCGCGCCCGAGAGACCGGGCACGCCGTGAGACCCCGGTTGCCGGCCTGGACCGCCACGCTGACCTGGAAGTCCGCGTGTTTCATCGTGGTGATGTGCTGTGCGCTGGCGGCCGCGCTCGGTGCGCTGGTCCATGTGGAGGTGACCCGCCAGACCGTGGCCACGGCGCGCGAGAAGGCGCTCGGCAAGCTGCACGACGCGTCGCGCGCGTACGAGGCGGGCGAGGCCCTGCCGCCCGATTCGGCCCTGGATCCGGTGGCGCTGCCGCCGCGGCTGCGGGCGCTGGCGCTCAGCGGGCAGCGCGGGACGATCGTGGGCGACTACCGGGGGCGTCCGACGATGTGGGCGGCGGCTCCGGCGGACGGGCGGGCGCTGGCCACGGCCATCGACTACGAGCAGAGCGCGCGCACGATCAGCGGGCTGGACAACGCGATCATCGGGTCGTCGGTCCTGGCGATCGGCGGAACGCTGCTGGTCGGCGCGTTCGCCGTGACCCGGGTGACGCGGCGGCTGCACCAGACGGCGACGGTGGCGCGCCGGATCACGCAGGGGGACCTGGACGCACGGGTGGGCGACCCGCGGACGAAGGACCCCTCGCGCCACCAGGACGAGGTGGCGACGGTGGCCGCGGCGCTGGACACGATGGCGGGGAGCCTGCAGGCGAAGCTGGAGAGCGAGCGGCGGTTCACGGCGGACGTGGCGCACGAGCTGCGCACGCCGTTGACCGGGTTGCAGGCGGCGTCGGAGCTGCTGCCGGAGGGGCGGCCGACGGAGCTGGTACGGGAGCGGGTACGGACGATGCGGCAGCTGACGGAGGATCTGCTGGAGATCTCGCGGCTGGACTCGGGCAGCGAGGTGGTGGAGACGGATCTGCACCAGCTGGGTCGGCTGGCCGGCCGGGTGGTGCGGGCGTCCGGGACGCGGACGGAGGTCGTCGTCGTGCGCGACGCGCACGTGGAGACGGACCGGCGGCGGCTGGAGCGGGTGCTGGGCAATCTGGTGGCCAACGCGCACAAGCACGGGCGGGCGCCGGTGGTGCTGACGGTGGACGGGCCGGAGGTGACCGTACGGGACCACGGCGACGGCTTCCCCGACTACCTGCTGGCGCACGGCCCTCAGCGGTTCCGCAGCGGGGGCAAGGGGCACGGGCTGGGGCTGACGATCGCGGTCGGTCAGGCCGAGGCGATCGGTGCGCGGCTGGAGTTCCGGCCGGCGGAGGGGGGCGGAGCCCTGGCGGTCCTGACCTTGCCGGCCCCGGCACCGCCCCCTCCGACGGAGCCCTGATCCCCTCCCCCGGCGCCGTGCCGCCTGCGCGGCCGGGGTCGCCCTCCGGGGACGCGCGGGTGAGGGGCGGCCGGCCCCTCCCGCGGAGAGCCGTCGCCACGGGAGGCGGCAGGAGCGGTACAGGCCTACGCGCGGGGTGTCTTCGTCCAGGGCCAGCGGGGCTTTGGCTTGTGGCCCGAGGGGCGGAAGGTGTACTTCCAGCCCTTCTGGAGGCCCAGGCGCTTGGAGTAGCCCGACGGGACCCGTTCGTACAGGAGCACCGTCGGCGGGCCACCGTCCGGCGCCGGGACGGGGATCTCGTACCACTTCGGGGGATGGCCGGTCGGGCCGAGGAGGATCGGGAGGACCCGGCCGTCCATCGGGCCGCCCTCGAAGGGGGTCGGTTCGCTTCTCACCCCACCAGTGTCACAGGAGGTGCGCGGCCTCGGAGACCACCGGGATCACCCGGCGGGCCAGCACCCCGACCGGGCCGTCCGCCGACTCCAGGGCGAGGGCGGCCCGGGCGGCGGAGGCCGTTTCCGGGTCCGTGGCGGCGGTGGCCGTGAGCAGCGCGATGAACTGGTCCACCAGCCAGTCGCGGAGGGCGCCGACCTCGGGCTGCTTGCCCTCGTCGATCCAGATGAGGGAGGCCGCCTCGACCGCCGTGATCCACGTCCGGACCATCATGCGCAGGCGCGGGCCGGGCGCCGGGACCCCCAGGTGGAGGAGGATCTGTGCTGCGGCGGAGCGGCGGATGCCGTCGACCGTGGCCGTCGTACGGGAGGTCTCCACGACGCTGCCGCCCTGGAGGAGGGCCGCGAAGCCGGTGTCGTGTTCGTCGACGAAGGCCAGGTAGCGGTCGAGGGCCCGGCTGAGGCGTTGGGTCAGCGGGCCCTGCTGCGGTTCGGCGAAGCACAGTTCGAGGAGGTCGGCGGCCGAGCGCAGGGCGGCTTCGTACAGCTGCTGCTTGCCGCCCGGGAAGTAGCGGTAGACGAGCGGGCGCGAGACCCCGGCGGCCTCGGCGACGTCGTCGAGCGAGACCTCCTCCGGCGCCCGGTGCGCGAACAGCGACAGGGCGGCGTCGAGGAGTTGGGCTCGCCGCTCCTCGACGCTCAGCCTGCGGTAGGCGCGTACGGTCATGCACGCAGAGTAGACGACACCCCCGGAGGGCCGGGGCCGGAGAGGTTTTTGCCGCCGTCCGGGCGGGGCGGGGCTGCGCAGCCCTACGCGAGGAGGCCCGAGCTCTTCCACAGCCGGCGGCCGACCCCGCGCATCACGCCGATGTCGTCGAGGAAGTCGGTGAGCCGCTTGGCGCCGGTCTGCATGACCTCACGGCGGTGCCCGCTCGCCTTGACCTGGGCGACGGCTTCGCGGCGGTCGAGTCCGATGTTCTCGTAGACGGCCGGGTTCACGAAGGCCAGGGAGAAGACGCGGGCGGCCTCGCCGCAGCTGATGCGGGTGAGTTCCTGCTCCCAGCGCGGGGCCGTCAGCATCTGGCGGCGCAGTTCCTCGCGGGCGTACCGGACGTGCCGGGCCTCCTCGATGACGTGGATCCGGGTGACCCCGCGGACCAGCGGCTGGACGCGCTCGTCCGGGAAGGTCAGGCGCTGCATCCAGTCGAGGATCTCCTCGCCGAGGAGGGTGCAGGCGAAGGAGCCGGGGGTGGTGGAGACCGTCTTGAGGATGCGCGCGAGGTTGTGGTTGACGCGGGAGACCGGGTAGGCGGGGGCGCCGGCCTTCTGGATCATGCGGGCGAACATCATCGAGTGGCGGCACTCGTCCGCGATCTCGGTGAGCGCGTAGCGCACGTGGTTGCTGGTCAGGGACTTGTCGTAGATGTGCCGGACCAGGAGCTGCATGAGGATGATCTCGAACCAGATGCCGAGCGAGCCCAGTGCCGCCGCCTCGTGGCGGGAGAGGTCGATGCGCTGCTCCTCCCCCATCTTCTTCCAGATCGGGGTGTCGTAGAGGGAGAGCAGCTCCGGCGGCCAGTAGTACTTGCCCTCGATGACCGGGGCGTCCCAGTCGAGTTCCTTGTCGGGGTCGAAGGAGTGCTTGGCGGAGGATTCGAGCAGCCGTTCGGCGATCTGCTCGCGGTCCTTGAGCAGGCCGAGGGCGTCCCTCAGCGCGGCTCGATCGGTCACGGTCGTCATGGCTTCGGACACCTCGTCATCGAGTTACCGGCGGTCACTGATTGGGTCACTGGTTATGAGACTGCTTGTCAGCAAGGTCGTCAATCCCTCGCGCACGACTTGTTGACCGCGCGTCTACCAGCGTGTGACGCTGCCAACTGTCCAGTCCTGTACGGCAGTACGCGGATACGTGAGACAAGGGGGCGTCAGTGTCGACGCACGAGCTCTACACCAAGGACCCGGGCGAGGGCGTCTGGCAGGTCCCCTCCTCCGGCTCGGCCCGCTTCAGCTGGGAGTACGACGAGGGCCGCGAACGCCTCCTCGCCCTCTACCAGAAGGGCAAGGACAAACAGTGGGACGGCGCCAAGCGCATCGACTGGGACATCGAGGTGGACCCGTACGACCCGCTGGGCACCCCGGACGAGGTGCTGACCCTGTACGGGACGCGGCACTGGGCCAAGCTCACCGAGCAGGACAAGGGCGAGCTGCGCCGGCACTACGCCTCCTGGCAGTTCAGCCAGTTCCTGCACGGCGAGCAGGGCGCGATGGTGTGCGCGGCGCGCATCGTGGAGTCGGTGCCGGACCTGGACGCGAAGTTCTACTCCGCCACCCAGACCATGGACGAGGCCCGGCACGCGGAGATCTTCGGGCGCTTCCTGCACGAGAAGGTCGGGATGCTGTACCCGATCAACAACAGCCTCCAGGAGCTGCTGGGCGACACCCTGCGCGACTCCCGCTGGGACATGCCGTACCTGGGCATGCAGGTGCTCATCGAGGGACTGGCGCTGGCCGCGTTCGGGATGATCCGCGACACGACCGACAAGCCGCTGCCCAAGCAGATCCTGGCGTACGTGATGCAGGACGAGGCCCGCCACGTGGCCTTCGGGCGGATGGCGCTGCGCGACTACTACAAGCAGTTGACGGACGCCGAGCTGCGCGAGCGCGAGGAGTTCGTGATCGAGGGCTGCTACCTGATGCGGGACCGGCTGCGCGGGGTGGAGGTGCTGGAGAACTTCGGCATCCCGAAGAAGGAGGCCGAGCAGTTCAGTGAGCAGTCGGAGTTCCTGGCCCTGTTCCGCAGGCTGCTGTTCAGCCGGATCGTGCCGTGCGTGAAGGACATCGGGCTGTGGGGCGAGCGGCTGCAGAAGGCGTACCTGGAGATGGGCGTCTTCGAGATGGGCGACTCGAACCTCGACCTGCTGATGCGCCAGGACGAGGACATCGCCGAGGCCCTCGACCGCGAGCGGTTCGCGGCCGAGGAGTCCCAGCGTGTGGCGGAGGTCCGCGCGACGATCTCCGAGGGGGCCGAGGCCTAGGGGGTGTCTGACGGAGGTCCGCGGCGTCGCGGTGCCCGGCACGCACTCTCGCCGCACCGGCCGAAAGCCCAAGTACGTCCAGTACGGGG